>NZ_JCATID010000015.1:0-142058 GCF_059693745.1 Sphingobium sp. WR1
CAGGAGGCGTACATCCAGGGCATCTCGACCCGCTCCGTCGATGATCTGGTCAAAGCCATGGGGATGAGCGGCATCTCCAAAAGTCAGGTGAGCCGGCTGTGCCAGGAAATCGACGGACGCGTGAAAGCGTTCCTCGATCGCCCGATCGAAGGCGATTGGCCCTATCTTTGGGTCGATGCCACCTACATCAAGGTGCGGCAGGCGGGACGGATCGTCTCGGTAGCGGTCACCATCGCTGTCGGCGTCAACAGCGACGGCCGCCGTGAGGTGCTGGGCATGGCGATCGGCGCATCGGAGGCCGAAACCTTCTGGACCGACTTCCTGCGCAATCTGGCGCGGCGAGGCCTGCGTGGCGTGAAGCTTGTCATCTCCGACGCCCATGAGGGCATCAAGGCGGCCGTGTCCCGCGTCTTCAATGCTACCTGGCAGCGCTGCCGCGTACATTTCGCCCGCAATGCCATTGCCCATGCCGGGCGGAGCCGGAACCGGGTCGTCTCCGCGCTGATCGCCACCGCTTACGCCCAGGAAACCGCTGAGGCTGCCTCGATCCAGTGGCGCAAGGTGGCTGACCAGCTCCGGCCTGCGGTGCCAAAGCTGGCCAAGCTGATGGATGACGCGGAGCAGGACGTGCTGGCCTACATGTCCTTCCCGCCCCAGCATCGCACGAAGTTGCACTCGACAAATCCACTTGAACGCCTCAACGGCGAAATCAAGCGGCGGACAGAAGTGGTCGGCATCTTTCCCAACGAGGACGCTATCACTCGTCTCCTTGGCGCTATCCTGCTGGAACAAAATGATGAATGGGCCGTCCAGCGCGCCCGCTACATGACACTGGAAAGCGTCGCCCAAATCGGCGATGATCCGCTCGTCACGCTGCCGTCTATGACAGCATGATCAACCCGGCTCTAGCCGGAGATCGCCATGGCTACGCCGGCGAACCTACACCACCCCGTGGGACACGACCGGTTGTTTCTGCTGAACAGAACGAATCTGGCCGCTAATAGCTGCGCGCCTGAACTGCTCTCAAATCCGGATTTCATTGCGCCTTGCAGCCTACCGCGTTCGGTCAAATATGATTATCCCGCCTGGACGGCAGGCATCGATGTGGAGATCACCGACGGCCTGTTTGCTTATGTGAAAACGAGCGCCGCATCGAAGGCCGGCGGCTTCAACATGCGTAATGGTTCGGCCGCGACGCCGCCGTTCAAGCCGGAGAAGGTCAGGGACGTTGAACTCGGCGTCAAGTTCAGTACATCGGATAACCGTTTGCGTATCAATGCCGCGGCTTTCCATTCCTGGCAGTCTGAGGTGCAGCGCAATGCTTCCGACTGCACCACTCCACCGGGCGCGCTCGCTTGTACAACCACGCAATTCCTCCGCAACTCGGGTGACGCGCGTGTCTATGGCGGCGAGTTCGAAATAAGCGCTGTTCCTTGGGGAGGAATGCTGGTCTCCGGCAATCTTGCCTTGCTCGACGGCAAATATGCCACCGGTACCTTCGTTGAGCAGCAGCAGTTCGTCCCCGTCGCCGGCGCCAATGTGTCCGATTGCGTCGCTGGCACCGCTGCGGGTTCAGTCCGCTGTTCGGTCGTCCGCAGCGGCGAGGCTCTGCCGCAGATGCCCAAAAAGCAGTTCGGCATCTCGGTGACCCAGAAACTCGCCACTTCGGTCGGGGAACTCTCGATCCACGTGAACTACGCCTATATCGGTCGACAGAATTTCGGTCTGTTCACCGCCGATCCGCGTCGTCCGCAGGCTTATCGTGATGCGGTCGCCATCGCCAACCGGATCAACACCATTTCGGGATACGGGCTCTTTAATGGGCGTATCGCGCTGCAGATCGAAGATCCCAATCTTGAGTTGTCGGTATTCGGCCGCAACATCGGCGGCAAGAAATATGTGACCCGCGCATTCGCCGATCAGTTGCCGACACTGGGCACGGCGATCGACTATATCGGCGATCCCTTCACATGGGGCATCGGCGCCACCTTTCGTTTCGGGCCGAAAAGCTAGAGGCTGTTATGGACTTGTGAGTCCGAATGGATTCAAAGGCCTGGATGGCACTTCATCGCAAGTCTTATCCGTNCGACCAATGCTGGCTACATCATAATTCCCACAGAATTGCTTGAAGGATGCTCGGCAATCATGTGATTGCCGACAGGGATGTTGCTATTGCTGCCATCCGAAATACCGAACTGGCGCTCCGGTGATTGGGTGCGCTGTATCCTGTATGACGCGCAGACCGTGACGCTCATAGAAGCGGTGCGCTGCTTCATTGGTAACGGGAGTCCGAAGTGTGAAGCCCGCCGCAAGCTGTTGTTTAGCCAAATCAAGCAGCGCTGCGCCAATGCCTTGGCGTTGAGCCTCTGGCGCGACGAAAAGCTGATCGAGAATGCGGTCGTTGGGAATGGTGGCAAGTAGCCCAACGATATGACCGTCAACCACGGCAACATTCAGGCACCAGCCATTTTCGATGCTTCTGATAATCCGATCGGGCAAAGTGCTTGGGTCATCGAGGGCCGGTGCGCCTCCGTCCATCTGACTAGCACTTTCATACCAAATGGCAGCGATAGTTTCGTATTCGTCGGGCTGGGCTAATCTGACTTCCATGCCCTTGACGTAACGAAGCCGCATTCCGCCTGCCAGATTTCTTTCGTGCTCGACAATCAGGTGTTTTTCGCCAGTGTCCGCTTCAGAGCGCAGCGAAATGTCGGTTAAATGACCGGCTCTGATCGCTTCCGGCCATCCGCTCTCGTCGTGCCGGGCTTGACCCGGCATCCCGCTACCTTTCCCCCTAGTCGCCAAAAACGCTATCAATGTAGGATAATCTCTGGTCTGTCCTGTCGGATGCGCCGCTCCCCGCATCCCTTCCCACCGCGCACCTGTGACCCACAAGCCGCGTCACTGGCGCGTCGGCGTGGCCCGACCGGCGCGTCGCGGGCGCTTCACAGGCGCGTTGGCGTGGCTTCGGGGGTGCGTTGCGAGCGCGATCGGGGTCGTGTCCCACGGGGTGGTGTAGGTTCGCCGGCGTAGCCATGGCGATCTCCGGCTAGAGCCGGGTTGATCATGCNGATTGAGCATCGACCTGTTTTGGATGAGGCCCCATAACATCGCTTATAAAAAGGGTCGACAGTAGGCTTTGAAAAGGGGGAGCGGACCCAATGGCGATGGCGAGCGAACGATCCAAGATTCAGCCGACTGGCACCATTCTCCCATGCCAACCGCTCACAACCGCCTATTTCCACGTCGAGGACAGCATCATTGCCAACGGCATTCGGGCCCACATCCGACATTTTGCCTGGGATCGCAGTTGTGACGCCATATTCGAGCCGAACAGTCACTATCTCAACTATTCGCTTGGCCCACGCGCGCGCGGCTCACGCCTGTTCCCCGACGGCCGTCGTCATGCGCCGCCCTTTGGCGAGGTGTCCTATCTGCCCAAGGGGAGCCAATTTGCGGCGCGCTGCGAACCCAGCGAATATCGCATTTTCTGTTTGACGTTTGAAAGCCACGCAGCAGATCAACTCTTCGAGAATGACACGCTACCTTCCTCATTGCCCCCCTGTTTCGATGTGAAGGCACCGTGGATACTGAACGGTATGTCCCGGCTTGCACACGAGGTGCGCCATCCCGGCTTCGCTCCCGCCATCATGGTCGAGACCATTGCGTTGTCACTGGTCATCGACCTCTGTCGACACCTTCAAATTCCACACAAATCCGATGTTGAAACCGATCAACGCATGGCGGACTGGCGCCTGCGCCGTCTTCAGGAACGGATCGAGGCGGAACTGGCGGGACCATTGTCGGTCGTCGACCTTGCGATAGAATGCGGTGTCAGCTCACGGCATCTGGCGCGGATCTTCAAGAACACGGTCGGAAAGACGCTCGGCAGCTACATTGCCGATGCGCGGATTGCGCGGGCCAAACGGGAATTGATGCAGGATGGCGCTCTCATCAAGGTCATCGCGGGCAATTGCGGCTTCCAAAGCGCTGCAGCCTTCAGTGCCGCCTTCCGGAAGGCGACAGGCCTCAGCCCAGGGGCATTCCGGAAGGATATACTATACAGCTAGACCGCACCAGAGCAGGGGCCGACGCCATCGACCCCGCTCCAGATTCCCGTTTCAGGCGCTCACTCCCCATATCGGTGAGCGTGAGAGCCTTGGGAATATTCAGCCCCATTGCAGGTGGAGGTCCGGCACATGCAGGATATTGCCCACATAATATGGCACCCGGAAACCGTCCTTGATCCGGAATTCCGGTATGGCCTTGACGAATTCCTCGACCGCGATCTGCAGTTCCAGCCGTGCCAGGTGCATCCCCAGGCATTTGTGGATGCCACTGCCCAGCGACATGTGCGGCGCCTTGCGATCGAAGCGGATCGCTTGGGGATCTTCATAGAAAGCCGGGTCGCGTCCCACCACGGGGGAACTAAACGCCACATAATCGCCGGGCATTATTTTCTGCCCATGAATCTCGATGACCTTGGTTGCGATACGGAAGGCCGTAACCGGCGCGAAGGCGCGCAGGAATTCTTCGACTGCCAGGACGATCAGCGATGGATCAGCGCGCAGCTCGTTCTGTTTGTCCGGATGCGACGCCAGATAGTTGAAGATGTTGCCGAGCAGGGACGTAACCGTGTCGAGGCCACCAATGTATAGATTGAAGCAATGGCCGAACACCTCGTCATCATTCCACAAACGGCCATCGACCTCGAAGGTCAGCACCTTGCTGATATAGTCGTCGCGCGGCTGCTGGCGACGTGCCTCAATCTCTTCCAGCAGATAATTCTTCACGCAGCGTACGGCGTTACCGCGCACTTGCCAGTCGTTGGAATGGAGCATTTCCTTTTCCCATTTAAGGAATTGCGTCATTCTTTCCTGCGGAAGGCCCAGCAGATCGAGGACGATGAAGATCGGGAATTTTTCCGAAAACTCATCGATGAAATCGCATTGTCCGCGATCCTTGAAGGCATCGATCAAGGCCTGCGCTCGCTCGCGCACCTGTTCCTTCATCGCGAACATCTTCTGGGGTGCGAAATGACTGTTCAGCGCCTTGCGATAGCCGGTGTGGATTGGCGGGTCGGCCTCGGTCGGAATGACCAGCCAGTTCTCGCCGATATTCTGCGCCCATTTGCCCATGCCATTCTTGGTGAAATTGTCGGCATCGCGCAGCATCGCCTGTACATCCTCGGCATTTTTGAGCAGCCAGCCAGGTTGATCGCCCGGGAAGATGTTGGTGACATAGGTGATCGGCGGCAGCTCCGCATGCATCGCGGGGATCAGCACTTCCTGTGGGTTGTCATAGATCACCGTCCGCGAAAAGAGCGGCAGCGCCATCGCCAGTTCGGGCGGCACGTGATCCGGCAGGGGCTGTTGTGCGACTTGGGTCATCATAGTCTCCGAAGCAAAAAGAGATAAATTCCACCCCTGCCAAAGACAGGTGCGATCGTGGGCGTCCGTCTGAGACTGGTGAGCATGCGGACGATCCGCAATGACAGGAGGCGATGCACATGAGTGAGGCAGACGTGCTGGATCTGGAACAGGCGATCCGGGACAATTACCGGCTGTGGAACGAAGGGAAGCGCGACGAACTCGATCGCCTTTTCCGGGCGTTGGGGCCAGAGGGGTTTACGATCGAATATGTCGGATCGCCCGCCGTGGACGGCGACGCCGCGATGGCCGACATGTGGGCGGAATATGGCGGAAAATGCACGACGGAACCGCTCGAAGTGATCGTCAACGGCGCCGAGGGCGCCGCCTATGTTGCCAACCGCCTGCAAACCAAAGATGGCATTGTCACTCTGCCCAGCCTCGAAACCTACAAGGTCGCCGATGGCCGGCTGACGATCCGCTATTTTCATCGAACCGGTCATTAACCTTCCATGTTCCGACGTGCAGGCGCTGGACACGGCTCAGTCCTTCGCCTGCATGAAGGCCAGCAGGTCGGCATAATGGGGTTGGTGGACGAGGCCGCCGCCCGAAATCGAGATATTCTCGCCCGTGATGTAGCGCGCTTCGTCCGAAGCCAGGAACGCGACCAGCGCCGCGATATCATCCGGCGTTCCGAATTCCGGCGTCAATATGTGCCGATGGATGATTTCCTTCAGCCCCGGCACGGTCTTTTCGAGGGCTTCGGTCAGCACGACACCCGGCGCGATGCTGTTGCAGCGGATATTCTGCCGTCCATGCTGGGTCGCCACATATTTGGTGAGCCCGATGATCGCTGCCTTCGACGAACCATAGGCGATGCGCGCCAGATCTCCCGCACTGCCCGAATTGGATGCGGTGTTGATGATCGAACCGCCGCCGCCCGCGACCATATGCGGGATGGCATATTTGCATCCGAGCAGATAGCCGGTGAGATTGACGTCGAGAATTTCGCGCCAGATGCCGATCGGGATATCGACGGCTGTGGTATCCTGCGGGCTTTTGTCCGGATCGGTCATTGCCGCGTTGTTGTGCAATATGTCCAGCCTGCCGAAATGGTCTACAGTGCGATCGACCATCGCCTTTACCGATCGCGGATCGGCGGCATCGAACTGGACCGGCAGTGCCTTGTCGCCCAGCGGTTCCGCCGCGCGAACGGCGGCAGCCTCGAACAGGTCGGCGATCACGACGCGCGCGCCCTCCGCGACCAGACGTCGGGCGACCGCGGTACCGATACCGCCGCCGCCGCCCGTGACGATCCCTACCCTGTCTACCAACCTCGTCATCATGCGCCCGTCCCCGGTGATGGCTGGCGAAAGAAAGCTGCATCGATTGCAGATTGTCCCGCCAGCCGCTTATCGATCAGAATTTAAACGTTGTTTCAACGCCATAGGTAGCCGGCTGGCCAACATAGGCGGCTGCAATTCCCAATGTCCGATAGAGATCGGGGAAGCGGCGCAGCAGATATTTCTTGTTCGTGATGTTGCGGCCATAGACCGCCACTTCGACATTGGGATTTTCAAGCTGGAACGCGATACGCCCGTTGAAAATGCCATAGCCAGGTACGAAGCCGAGGCGGTTTTCCGTCTCGTAGGCCGCCTTTGTCGCCGCCGACGCCTGATCCGCCGCCCGGACCGCATCGAAATGCTGACCCCCGACATAGGAATAGGCGCCAGTGACGGCGAGCGTGCCGCCGCCGACAGGAATCTTCTGCGTGGCGCTGACGTTAAGCTGCTTCTTGGGCAATTGCAGCAGCGGCAAGCCGCTCAGATCGACGACGCAGCCGTTGGCGACCCCGGCGCTGTTGGTGCAGCCGCTGCCGGCCACCACCTGGATTTCGCTGAAGCTGCCCTTCGCATATTTGCCATCCTGCAGCGAGCCGTTGACGCTGAGCGTCATGCCTTCCCATGGCACGGCGGTGATTTCATTTTCTATGCCCCAGATGCGGACCTTGCCGTTGTTCTGGATATATTGGGTAACACCGATACCGGTCACGAAGCTGTTGACGATCGCCTGATTGTCATCCTTCCAGGTATGGAAGACCGCCGAGTTGAAGCGCAGGCGTCGGTCGAAGAGATCGACCTTCAGACCGGCCTCCACATCCTTGACCTTTTCAGGAGAGAAGGCAGGCAGGCCGCCTGCACGCAGGTTCCAGCCGCCGGCCTTCGCCGCGCCGCGGGTCGCAGCATAGAGGAAGATATTGTCGCTTGCCTGCCAGTCGATGCCCAGGTTCCAGGCCGGATAGTTGAATTTGGCATTCTGCTCCTGATTGCAGGTGGTCGCCGTCACGGGGCTGGTTGGCGTCACGGTGCAGTTGATGCCAGTCGGCGTACCCGCCACGGCGACGTTATAGGGCAAACCATATACCTGCGCATTATGCAGCACGCTGTCGCGGGTGTCCCATGTATAACGGAAGCCGCCGACCGCACGCAGCTTCGGGGTCAGTTCATAATAGGCCTGCGCGAACAAACCGAAGGTCTTGTTGGTGACGTCGGCGTTGGAATCGCGGATGAGTCCGCCAAAAATCTGCGAGCGGCTGAATTCATAGCCGCTTTCCTTGCCGGCATAAGCGCCCGTGATGAAGCTGAGGCTATCGGTAATATTGCCGGAAAGCTGGAATTCCTGAGAAATATAATAGGATCCAGACCCTGCAAAAGTCGCCAGCAACGGGACGGCCGTACCGTCCGTATCATTCTGGCCATAGTTCATCGAATGGCGATAGCCCGTGATCGACTTGAAGTTCAGGCCACCCAGTTCGACGTTGAGCGTACCGGAAAACCCATATACTTCCAGCGTATTGAATGGCTTCACACCGTAGAGAGCCTGCGCTTCCGGGGCCAGCGCACCGATCGTGGCCGGGGTCGATGTCCCGGTCGCGGTGTTGCCCCACCAATGATCCTTGGTCAGCAGACCGGCCGTGAGGCCCGGCTGGAAGGCGGCGGGGACGATCGCCGGATTGAAGGCCCAGAGCGCGATCTGCTGACCATGGTTGGACTGGCGGTTCCAGTCGGCCGAAAGCGTCAGGTCCCAGCCATTGCCTTCATATTTGAGCTTGCCGCGTAAGAATTTGCTGTTGTTATCGGAAAAGTCGCGATTGGTGGCGAGATTGTCGCCATAGCCGTCCCGCTCGTTGATCGCGCCGCTCAGGCGGATCGCGAGCCCCTCTGCGAGCGGTACATTGATATTGGCCTGCGCACCCAACGTGCTGTAATTGCCAAACTCCGCCTTGAAGGTGCCGCTGAGCTCGTCGTTCGGATCGTTGGTGACGATGTTGATCGCGCCGCCGGTCGTGTTGCGACCAAAGAGCGTACCCTGCGGCCCGCGCAGAACCTCCAGCCGCTGAACGTCCTGAATATCGGTCATGCCCGTCGAGGGACGAGGGATATATATCCCGTCAATATAGGTGGCCACGGCCGGATCGTTGGCAAGGATCGGCTGGAGATTGCCCTGGCCACGAATGGCCACGAAGACGATGCCGTCGCCCCCCGCCGAACCGCGGCCGATGACCAGGCCCGGCGCGGTGCGCTGAAGATCGACGACATTTTCCACCTTGGCCGTCGCCAATGCTTCGGGCGTGAGCGCCGTGACAGCGATCGGGGTCGTCTGAAGACTTTCTTCAGTGCGGCGCGCAGTGACGACAATATCCTGAATGCCTTCGCTTGCACCCGATTGCGCCTGCTGCGCAAAAGCGGGCTGCGCCAGAGCGACGACGAGCGCGCCCATGCCGATCGCGCCCATGGTGACGGCCTTATCCATGTCTTCCTCCCCTAGATTTAATCATATGTCGATTTGACGTATGGAATATGTTTAGCTTGGAGCCGATTTGCGCCATAGTGGCCGAGCCCGGATTGACTGCGCGGCGATAGAATTTGGCCGCTCACCGACAGTTTCCTGCTGCCGCGGTCAGTGGATCTGCGTCGGATGGCAACGGAAATCCTTCGGCGTCTGGCCGGTCGCTGATCGGAAGGCGGCGGAGAAGGCGGACGTGCTGTTGAAGCCACATCGCCAGCTGATTTCCTTTATGCGGGAGTTGTCGCTGCGTAGCAATTCCTTTGCCAGGGCGATCCGGCTGCGCGCGACGAATTCACCCAGGCTGCAGCCCGTTCCCTCCTTGAAGACGCGTGCGACGTGCCGCACGCTCATGTTGCAGTCGCGTGCGATATCGGCGACGCCGAGCGGCGCGGAGAGATTCTCCATCACATAATCAATGATGTTCTGGACCTGTCGCGTGCTGCGCGAGTGCAGGCCGCGCCGTTCGCAAGGGCCCATGTGCCGGGTGAGTTCGACCGCAAGACCCATCAGCATCGATTCGACGAGCGTCTGGCTGGCAAATCCGGGCGTCCGCAGTTCCGCAGCCAGTCCCGCAAAGAGCCGGCGCATGGAAATATTCTGGACGTCGGCGCAAGGCTCCACCTTGTTCAGCGGCTGCTCTCCGTCGAACAACTCCTCCAAAAATTCGTCTCCGAGCGCCACGCAGACGAGATGGCGCTCCTGGAGCGCAGGCTCGCCGAAATATTGGCGATGCGGCGGCATGTAGAGGATGTCCCCCGACGCGGCGCGCCGGTCCGGGCGGCCCATGCTGACCATGCTGCGCCGCGGCTGACCATCGAGCGAATAGTCGAGATAGTGTTTCTCGGGACTGAAAACGCCGCTGCTGGGCTGGACCCAGTCGAAATGCCGCACGTCCACATGTGCGTCGCGAACGGTGGCCGCCGCTTCGATGTAGAAATTCTGGACGCCGAGCCTTCCTTGGCCGGTCCAATCGCTCTCCGGACGAAACATCTCTACCTCTGCCATTTTATATTTTGTCTGCGAGCCAGATAGGCGCGCCACCCGCTTTTTACCTCTATCTTCGGATAGGTGGTCAAGACCCCGCCTACAGGCACATCCATGGCGCGTGCCCGATCGAGGCGCGGCATGGGAGCATGGGCGATATATTTGTCGTGCCCCCGTTTCTATGTTCAAACAGGAGGCGCTCAATGTCCATCGCACCGCTCTTGCAGCAGCGGACGCCATGAGAGCGCCATCGGACAAACCTGCCGCCGCCAGCCATTATCCCTGGTATGTACTGGGCATATTGACGCTGGCACAGACCTGCCATGGCATAGACCGCGCCATCATCGGGCTGGTGTTGGCGCCGGTCGGACATGAATTTGCGCTCTCCGACGGACAGTTGGGGATATTGGCGGGTTTCGCCTATGGCATATTCTTCGCGCTCGCCGCCCTGCCCTTCGGCGTGGCCGTGGATAGCTGGAACCGGCGCAACCTGATGACCGCGGCGCTGACATTGTGGAGCGGCGCGACCGCCTTGTGCAGCCTCGCGACAGGATTCTGGACGTTGCTCATCGGCCGGGCCGCGGTAGGGACCGCCGAAGCGGGGGGATCGCCGACCGGCATGTCGCTGCTGAGCGATTATTTCGGCGAAGACCGGCGCGCAACCGCCATCGGCATCTGGTATCTGAGTTCGGGAATCGGGCTCGCCATCGCCTTCATCGTGGGCGGCGCAATCGTGCAGAGCGCCGGATGGCGCTGGGCGTTTGTGGCCGCCGGCGTGCCGGGACTGGTGCTGGCGCCGCTGCTGCTGCTCACGGTCAGGGAACCCGTGCGCGGGGCACATGACGGGCCGGCCCCGCAGCAGGAGGAAACGCTGAGGCTGGTGCAACGCATCCGCCTGCTCGCGGCGCGGCCGGGACTGCTGTACTGCATCTTTGCCATCGTCCTGATCGCGGCGGGCATCTACGGCATGAGCACATGGCTCACCACTTTCCTGATCCGGGTCCACGGCATGCCCATTGCGAAGGCGGGCATCCTCATCGCCATCGCCTATGGCGGCCTCGGTTCGCTGGGCGGATTCCTCGCGGGCTGGGTGATCGACCGCGTCAATCGGCGGCGGGGTGGCTTCGATCCGGCAAGGACATCCCTGTTCGGCGCGGTGATACCCTTGCTGACGGCCGTGACCGGGGTCGGTACGGTCCTGTTCCACGACGTCGATCTAATGCTGGCGCTGCTGATGGCCTGCGGCTTCCTCAGCGCGTCCTATAATGGTCCGATCTACGCCGTCATCGTGACAATCGCCGGACCGCGCCTGCGGGGCCTTGCGGTATCGCTGGTGCAGTTGGGCGCGAACCTGATCGGCGTGGGCGCGGGCACCTATCTGATCGGCGCGGTCAGCGACTTTGTCGGGGGAACGGCCGGTGTCGCCTGGGGAATCGGCACCGCCATGCTGTTCACATTCGCCGGGGGCATAATGCTGCTGCTGGCGTCGCGCGCGATCCGCCGCGCCAAGGCTAGCGGCGAAGCATAAGAAAAGGGCGGCCTGATCTTTCAACCAGGCCGCCCTTCATCCTGCACGTCCCATCACTTCGCGGCGTTGCGTTCCTTGCGCCGTGCCTTGGCGGCTTCGATCCCCCGGAATACGGTGGTCGTATTGCCCGCCCCGGCATAGAAGAGCACGAAGAGCGGCAGGAAATCCAGCTCCTCATCGGTGAATTCTTCGTTGATGAGGGCGCCGTTCATCTGGATCTCGACCAGATCGGCGCGGCCCAGCATGGCCGTGGCGCCCAGCACCAGCAAGCGCTTCTCTCGCATCGAGAAAATGTCGCTCGCCCACAGATTGGCGAACTGATTACCGACGATTTCTTGGTTGAAGGACGATTCCCGATACGGGAGCGTCATTTCCGACGATCCCGGTCCGTAGACCTTGTCGAAGACTTCCAGCCCCTTCTGCCACTGCGCTTCGTCGATGCTCATGCCTTTTCTCCCATTACATTTTCCAAGCCCACGACCGTCTGATCGGTTCGGCGCGTCAATTCGACCAAGGGCAGCGCGATGCCGTAGCTGCGCGCCAGATCGATGGCGGCATCCAGATCCTTGACCATCAGGCTGCGGGTATATTCGCGCACTGCCGCTTCCTGCTCGCTGGACGACGGATCGTCGCGCACCGCCAACATCAACGGTCCGCCGACGCTGTCCGAACTGGCGTCGATCACTTCCGCGAGCTGGCGGATATCCACACCGGCATTGCGACACAGGACGGACGCTTCATAACCGGCGCGAAGGCAGCCGAAGACGATGACGTTGCGGGCGATCTTCGCGGCCATGCCCGCGCCGGGGCCACCCATATGCGCCACCAGCTTGGCAAAGCCGTCCAGCACCGGACGCACCTTTGCGATTGTTTCATCCGTACCGCCGACGAGGCAAACGAGGCCATGCTCGCGGGATTTAGGGCCGCCCGTCACGCCGCAATCGACCAGTTCCACGCCTGCCGCGTCGGTCAGGGCGCGAATGGCGTCCAGATCCTCGATCGAGACGGTCGCGACCAGCACCACGATCATGCCCGGTCGCGCGCGCGACAGCACGCCGTCGGGGCCTGACAGCACATCAATCGTCTGCTTTGCGTTGACGACGGCGATGATTACGACATCGGACTGCGCGGCCAGTTCCGCTGGACTGGCGACGACGGACGGCACGCCTTCCAGCATGTCGGCAGCGTCCGCGCGAATGTCGTAAACCGCAGCCAACTGCTGCGTCCGCGCAAGGCATATGGCGACGCCCGCGCCGATCTGCCCCAAGCCGATAACGCCTGCTCTTTCTTCCATCCTCACGATCCTTTCCGCCGCTTGGTTCGCGGTCCTGTCATATCCAGACCGCAAGGGTGGCATAGCCGGGGATGCGCCGTCATCCCGTCAACTGCTGCGTGGCCGAACCTCGACAGATTTACCGTCTTTCACGACGCATTTGTTTCCAGCGGCAGATTTTTTGCGGCCAGGCAATAATGGAGAACCGCGATCAGGAGCACGGATGCCGACAATTGCATACTCAGTTGCAGGCCGCTTGCCGATGCCGAGAGACAGGCGGGTGGCAGCGATGCCTTGCCCGAAACGAGGCAGTCGGCGGCATAATTGCCCTTATAGAGAAAGACAGCGAGGCGATCGCTGAGATAGCCCAACACCACCGATCCCAACCCCAGCCCGGCGACGGTCTGGCCGAAGGCATGAAGCGCCGCAGCCGACGCCCGCATGCGCGGTTCGACCAGCGATTGGGTGATGGTCATGATCGCAGGCGTGAAGGCGTAAAGCAGGGTGGTGGCGACAAAGAGAAAGGCGACCAGCAACCGCCAGTCCGATTGATGGATCGCCAGCAGATAGAAGGGCAGGGCCAGCCCCACCGCGATGGCAGGCGCCCACCCGCCCCAGCGTATGTCCCGCTGGATAAGCCGTCCGATCAGATAGCCGCCACTGACCTGTCCGACCATCGTCGCCAAACTGAACGACAGCGCGAACACGAGGCCCGCATGCGCCAGCGGGAGATCGAACCGGCGAACCAGCAAGGGGATTAGGAACAGATTGGTGCCGAACCCCACCAGCCCGACGAAGCCGCTGCCAAAGGTCAGGTGCAGGAAGGCAGGCGAACGGGCGAGCCGCCGAAGCACCATGGCGAAGGGGGGCGTATCCGCACTCTGCCCGGCATCCTTCCGTTCAGGTTCGGGAATGGTCGCAACCAGTAGCAGCGCCAGCAGCAGGCCGGGCGCACCAACCGCCACGAGCGCAAGCCGCCAGCCGAACGCCTGCGCCACTGCGCCGCCCGCGATCGCGGCGACGGCGCCGCCCAGTGGTACGCCTATCGCGATCAGCGAAAAGACGACCGCGCGGCGCCCGGCATCGAACCGGTCGGAAATCATGGAAACGAGCGCTGGCGTGAAGCCCGCTTCGCCTATGCCGACGCCCATGCGGCAGAGCAGCAGCTGGACATAGCTCCCCGCCGCGCCGGACAACGCGGTCATCAGCGACCAGAGCATGGTCACCACGGCAATGATCCGAACCCGGCTGTAGCGTTCGGCCAGCCGCGCCAGCGGGATGCCGAGCACGGCATAGAAGATGGAGAAGGCCAGCCCACCCAGCATGCCAAGCTGAAGATCGCTCAGGCGCAGGTCGTGGCGAATCGATTCGCCGACCACGGCGATGATCGTGCGATCGATGAAATTGAACATGTAGATCGCGCCCAGCAGCAGCAGGAACCATCTGTCGTGCGGCCGAAACCCGCCTGCGTCCTTCATTCTCTCTCCCCCGCATCTGGCGGCTTTCATTCTACATGTGGGACAGATAGAACAGATTCTTTTCGATATGTATCGGTTTTCTCTTGAAACTATAGTGGTACTGCGCCAACAGATCGCCATCTTCGATAAGGGAGTTTCAGCATATGAAGACGATCATCATTGCGCTGGCCGCTCTGGGCCTGACCGCCCCTGCATTTGCCCAAGCGCCTGCGGTGAATCGCAACGAGGCGATCTACTCCGCCGACGGCACCAAAATCGGCAAGGTGGATCGCGTGCTGACGGCTGCCGACGGCGCCGTATCCGCCGTTCGCGTCATCTATCGTGGCAAGTTCATCTCGATCCCCGCCACCACATTGACCGCAGGCGAGAAGGGCGTGACGACCAGCCTGTCGAATGCCGAGCTGAAGAAGCTGTGACTCCTTTCCCTGCGGTCTTGACGGGCCGCGGGGCATGGACCCAAGACGCGCCTCCGCTTAAAGCGGAGGCATGAGCGCAAACCAGCAACAGCCTGCACGGACTTCACGGCGGGGTCGGCCACCACGATCCGAAGGCCCCGCGCTTGACCGCGCGCGGCTGATCGCAACGCTGCTGGATATGGCGCGGTCCGACGGGATCGAGGCGCTCAACATCCGACCTGTCGCGCAGCGGCTGGGTGTGTCCCCGCGCCTGCTCTACCATCATGTCCGCGACAAGGAGGCGATGCTCGCCCTGCTGACAGACGAGATATTGCGCGGCCGGATGCCTGACCTGTCGGCGCCCGACTGGGAAAGCCGCCTGCGCAGCATCGCCCGTGCGGTGCACATGGCCTATCGGGATTTTCCGGGCTCCGCCGCCTTCATCCTGTCACGCAGCGCGAACCGGCTGGAGCAGCCCAATGCGCTGACGATCCGCCGCGCCATATTCGAGGCGCTGGCCGAGGCCGGGCTGACGCAACAGCAAAGCGACGAGATGCTGGTGACCTTCTCCGTCATCGTGCTGGGGAACGTCGTCGTGTCGGAAAGCCTGGATGACAATGACGACCGGCTGGCGATGCAGCGCAATGTCGTGGAAGCCGCCCTCACCCGCGCGACCGACATGCTGCTCACCGCGATCCGTACCGTCGCGGGAGCAGCCTGAGCTCCAGCCCCAGATTCAGCCCCAGATTCAGCCGAGGTCGGCGATGGACCGGACGGGGCGATCGATCCCGTCCCACGCGCAATGAGCGGCGTGCATCCGGTCGAGCAATGCCTCCATTGCGGTAGAAATCTCCATCAGTTCGACATAGCCGCCATTGCCTTCGCGGGTATCGAACAACGCGAAACGCTCGCCCGACGGCATCCGGCCGCTGAAGGCCATGGCATAGCCCTCGCCGGACAGCCGCGCCACGCCGTCGTCATAGGGAATGCGCAGCATGACATGATGATAGCCCTCACCATAACGGTCGAGCATTTCGGTGAAGACCGAAGGTCCGTCATTGGTCTGCTGGAGCAGTTCGATCAGCAATCCGCCGGAAAAGCCGAACGCGACCTTCATCGCCACCTGCGTTGGCGCGCCGCGATAGATCTGGCCCGGCAGCACGGGCACGTCGAACACGAAAAACGGCCCCGCGCCCATGACCCGCGTCCAGTGATCCAAGGCAAGCTCCATGTCGCGCACCACCTGGCACAATTCCAGTATAGAGCCCTTGGGCTGCATCATGCATCTCCCCAGCTCGCGCCATGGGTTCGCAGGCCATGCTGGCGCGCGCGGTCCCGCAACTGCTGTCCCCGCGCGGCGATGTCGACCCGGGGCACCCTTGCGTCCAAGTCGCGATCAATGGCCACAAGATCGATGACGCGCACGTCGCGGATGAAGCGGGCGGGATCGGCGCCGTCGGGTACGCCCTGCCAGCGCAGAAGCACCCAACCTTCTTCAAGGCCTGCCGTATCGATCCAGTTGGCGATGCCTGGATCGACGCCCGCCACCACATAGCTGATCATGCCATCGGTCGCTGGCGTGACCTGAGCGCTGTTGAGGCTGACCAGGCGCAGCATCGGATCGGGGGAGATGGTCCACGGATCGGCAATCTGGATGCCGGTATAATAGCTGCCCGCCGGATCGATCGTCACCAGCAACCCCTGCCCTTCCCCAAGGGCGAAACGCCCGCCAGCCAGATAGCCCCAGCCCCCGTCGCGGCCATTGGGTCCGATCAGCCGGTTGGGTTCGGGATGACCGAGAAAATCATTCTTGAACCCCGACCAGAAGGCGACCCAGGCTGGCAGGTCGGCGACGACGGTCCGGGCGATCTCCTCCTCGTCGCGCGGACGCATGTCGGCTGGCGGATCGAGGCGACGGACGCTGACCTGCGCCGGCACCTGCCGCCAGTCGCGCTGACTGTCGCGAGTATAGACCTGGATTCGTGCGCCCGGCTCGGTCCGTAAATGAGTCGCGCCGCCCTCCTGCGGGCCGACCGTCACAGTCACCTGCCCGTCGGCATCGCAGAAGGGCTTGAGTTGCTGGAGCGTCAGCGCGCCCAGATTGCGTCCCAGTCCCGCATGATGCGCCGGTTCGACCTCGGCCACGATGCTGAACTGCGGTGGATCGGCGGAAAAGCGGATGTCGACGGCATAGCGCCCGTCGCCGTCGATTGGAATCTCGCGGTTGAAATTGTCGGGATTGTCGATCGCCACCGCCGCGCCCGGATAGATATGGCCGAACCAGCGCCGCGGGGCATTGCTGATATTCCACACGACCCTGGGATCGGCGGGATCGCCATTGGCTTCGCGCATGGCCAGTCCCAGCACCCACTGATCAAGCGCCCGATCCAGCCCCAACCGTCCGTCGAGCGCGCCTGCGAGCGGGTCCGCGAGCAGCATGAGGCGCGCTTCTTCGCGCGCGGCACGGATGTCAGGCCGTTCGATGAGGCGCAGCGCCAGCTTTTCCGCCGCTGCCTGATCGTCGGTCCAGAGAGGGTTCGCGGTCATGAAATGGTCCCCACCCGGCCGCCTTCGGTGAAGATGGTGCTGCCGGTCGTGTAGCTGGAACCATCCCCCGCCAGCAAGATCGCTGCGCCGACCGCCTCGTCCGCCGCGCCGAAACGCTTGATCGCGTTGCGCTCGGCAAGGCCCAGCCCTTTGTGGATCGCGGCCTCTTGCCCGTCCGGGCTCATCGATCCGACGCACAGGCAATTGATCCTGGTGTGCGGCGCCTGCGTCTTAGCCAACTCGCGCACCAGGAAAAGCAGCGCCGCCTTCGACACGCCATAGGCGACGGCGGGCGGGATCGGCGTGAAGCCGCCGCAGCTCTGGACCGAAATGATGCTGCCCTTGCCATGCGCCTTCATATCGGCCTCCGTCAGTTCGGTCAGACGCCAGGTCGCCATGACGTTGACGTCCATCGCTGTCTTCCAGACTTCATCCGTGTTCGCCCAGAGCCCGCCATCTGCGGCATAGACGACGCCCGCCGCCGCATTGTTGAACACGATATGGATGGGACCGAAGGCGGCGCGCGCGCCCGCCACCAGCCGTTCAAGATCGCCCTTCTCGCCCGCGTCGGCGGCGATGGCGATCGCCCGGCCGCCGTCGCGAGCGTTGATCTCTGCCGCAATCCGGTCGAGCCGGTCCTGCGAGCGGGCCGAGAGAACCACGTTGGCGCCCAATTCGGCATAGGCCTTGGCGACATGTTCGCCGACGCCCGGCCCGACCCCGGTCAGGATGGCCGTGCGCCCGTCGAGGCGGAAACGGTCGAGAACACTCATGCTGGATACTCCAGAAGATAGGGGGTCAGGCGCGGTCGAACAGATGGCCGTAGCGCGCATAATAGTCGGCGAGCCGTTCATGCACCTCGCCCGGATCGATGCCGAACTGGTCGGGGCTGTGCCTGTGCTTACCGAGGCGGCTGGCGGCAGGATTGTTCGTCAGGAACTCCACGATGCGGTCACGATGGGGGTCGGTGAATGGCAGGCCGAACCGGTCGTAGATGCGCTCAATCGTCGCCATCGGGTCAGCGACGATATCGCGATGGGCGAGGTCCAGGATGCGGCCCTCGATCGCTGCATCGTTGGCACGGGCCTGCGTCGCTCGCGCCAACCCCGCGCACCAGGTATCGACGACCGAGCGGCCGATCGCCTGAAGATCATTGGCGCCGCCGACCGCGGCCAAGAAGCCGGCGATCATGCTCGACAGCGAAGAAAGGGTCAGCACCGGATCGCGATGCGTCCACATCAGCATCGCGCCCGGATAGGTTTCCACCAGGCCCGGCAGGTCCATGAGATGCTGCGGCGATTTCAGCGTCCAACGGCCCCTTGGCCCTTTCCACTGGAAGTGCTGGAGCATCCGCTTGTGGGTGCGATATTGCCCTTCTGGCACGACGTCCTGCAGCCATCGGGCAAAGGCGGGCACGCCCAGTTCGGCCGGGAAATTGGTGCTGGCGAAATGCAGCATCATGCCATGGTTGCACTCGCCCGGCTGGGTGCAATCCATCCGCTGGATGTCGGCCAGTTGCGGCGCGTGCTTCAGCCAGTTTTCATAGATGGCCTGCACCTGCGCGATGCGCGGATCGCTGTCGAAACTGGATATTTCCGGCGCCGGCCAGGGGATATACCATTCCCATTCGCGCGGCGCCCGGGCCGCCGGATCGAGGCAAAGCAGGTCGTATGTGATCGTCGTCCCGGTGCGCGGCAGGCCGCAGACGATCAGCGGGTCGCCCACATCCTGCGCCACGATGTCAGGATGCAGCCGTTCGTCTTCGGCGAAGCGCAGCCGGGTCGCGAGCAGGCCGACGATTTTGTGATGCGCGGTCTCGCGTAACTGGGCGGACGGGTCCATCGCCTCGACTGCATCGACCAGCCGACGAAAGCCGGTCATGAAGGACAGGTCCGATCCAAAGTCCGACAGTCCGGTCACGGCGCGCGCTTCCGCGATCAGTGCATCGGCGGAAAGCGGCGCGCGCTCTGCGACAGCGCTTTTCATGAATGCCCTTCGACCGGCCACTGCCGCATGACTCACCTCTCCATTTTATTATTCCACACTGTATATTTATTGATTGGGGCATCGGTCAAGCGGGCAATTCGCTTTTACACGCAGCGGCCCGTTTTCAGGCCGCCTTGTCTTCCACCGGCGTTAGATTCTTCATGAAGGCTACGAAATCCGGTCCGAGTTCGGGGATAGGCAACCCCAGCTTTTCAGCCAGATACAGGGTCATGAAATTGTCGTTGAGCGATTTGTTGGTCGCGGGGATATTGCCGATGCCGACCTGCCGGTCGAAGGCGCCCACGGCGACCAGCGCCATACGGAGCGCCGCAACGATGTCATAATAATCGAGATGCCCGGCCTTCTGGCCGCTTGCCGCTTCCCAGATGGCGATCGTCTCATCCCTGGTCGGCAGGCCTTCCAGCCGAGTGATGCCGAAGCGACGGCCGAACAGATCGTCGAAATAGAGCCACCAGGCGAGGTCAAGCTCGGCCGGTCCCAGCGCCGCGAGTTCCCAGTCGATCAGCGCGTTGACCTGACCATCGGCGGAAAACATCACGTTCGATGGCGTGGGATCGCCCCACAGCACATTCACCCCCGCAACGGCCGGCATGTTGGCGCGCACATAGGCCATGGCTGCATCCACGATGGGCATGGCGCGGCCTCGGCCGGCCGCCTTGTGCCACGCTTCGAGCGCGCCGACATATTGATCAAGCCCTGGCTGCCCATTTTCAGGCTGGGCGAGAAATTCAAAGCCATCGCGCCAGTCGATCTTCGCCAGGCTGGCAAAGGCGTTGATGGCGTTCGTGAAGCTTTGCCGTCGCTGCGCCGGGCTCATCTCGACCAGCCAGCCCTCCAGATTATAGTTGGGCTTCTGCTTGGCGCATTCCCCTTCCACCTTGCCCATGACGAGGAAAGGCAGGCCGAGAATATCGGGTTCCAGATGCATACCGATCCACGGTGGCACGGGCAGGTCGCCCCGCGCGTCGAGCGCCGCCATCATCTTGCCCTGCAGCGCCAGGCTGCTGCCGAACACCACTTCCAGATCCATCGGCTGACGGCGAACCACGAGCGTCTGGCTCTGGGGACCAGCCGGATCGACATAATCGACGTCGACGAAGAAGATGTCGGCCGAAAAGCCAGCGCCCAGCGTCACATCAAGCGGACGAACGCGGATGTCGCGCCATTCGGGCTTTTCGCCCGCCAGCCAGTCTTGTAACTGGACGGTGATACGATCGGGAGTCAGCAATTCCATGATTACAGCCCCTTCCCCGCCAGCGCGCGCTTCAGTTCTGTGGTGAGTGGCCCCATATCCTTGGGCGACGAGCCGTGCAGCAGGATTTCATCGGCGCCCGCGTCCAGAAAGGCCATTAGCTGGTCGGCGCACTGGGCTGCGGTCCCCACGGCAGCGCCTTCATCCAGCCATTGCTGCGGAATGAGACGACTGACATCGACCAGTTCCTGCCGCGTATAGGCCTGATCCGCCGGCTTGCCGTTCAGGCCCGCAATCTTGGGATGGGCGCGGATATCCTCCAGCACCTTCTTGTCCCAGCCATTGATGTCGACGATCAGATCGCCAAAGCCGGGCAGTTCGAAATAAGTGATGGCGCGGCCGCCGACGACGGCCTCCTCCTCATCCTTGGGCAGGTCCGGGGCGACGATGATATTGTGATAGATGCGCACGGACATGGGATCACGGCCGGCCTTTTCGGCCGCGTCGCGGACAATCTTCGCGCTGTTCTTCACCCCCTGCGCCGACACGAAGGGATGCAACAGCACACCATCGCAATGTTCGCCGGCAAATTCCAGGCTCTTGGGCCCGATCGCGGTAAAGATGATCGGCGGCGGCGTGCCGCCATGACGATCGGTGAGGCTGATGGCGGGGAATTTGCCCAGCACGCCCTCATAATCGATCTTCTCGCCCGCCCAGAGACGCCGACAGATCGAGATCAGATCGGCCAGCCGTTCCATGGTGATCGGCGGCGAACCGAGCATTTTCATATAGGCCGGCACGGCCCGCGCGAACATCAGGCGGAAGCGCTCGCCGCTCATCGCCTGCATCATGTCGGCGACGCTCGCCGTGACGAGCGGATGGCGCATCGTCGCATACATGGTGCCGGCGATGCGAATCTTCGACGTAGCCTCGGCCACCGCGCCCGCCAGCACCGCCGGTTCCTTGAGCGCATAGCGTTCGGAAATCCACACGCAGCCAAGGCCGATGCGCTCCGCCTCCTTCGCTTCGTCGATGCCGCGACGTGGATCGTTGACGCGGCCGGGCAGGATATAGGTGCCGAACTTGTCGAAAAGTGCCTGTGCGCCCGGTTCCACCGCCATCGTCATTCCTCATGTCCTCTCAAATATCGGCTACTGCATTGCCGGTGGGAGGAGCATTGGCAACCTGTCAAACGACAGGTCCGGGGTGCACCTCGACATAGAGACGCGTGAGCTTGAGCGCAGCGATTTTCCACTGTCCATCCCGACGCACATAGCGTTCCGTATAATGGCCGAAACCGGTGATCGACTGGCCGCCGGGGATAGGGCATTTGCCCGGCGCCCAGACCACCCGGTCCTGCATCGCCGTGATCATATCCGCCTCGTCCCCGCGCAGGTCGATTTCCGACGAATGAATCTGATGCGCCGATCGTGCGTCGATGACTGCGGAGCGCACCTGCTCCAATATCGCGGCGTGCCCGCTCATCGGCGGGTTGCCAGTATCCTCCTCGACATCCAGCACCGCATCGGGCGTGAACAGGGAGAGGAAGCCGTCCCAGTCCTTGGTGTCGAGAAAGCGGCAATAGCGCGCCTTCACGTTGCGGATCGCCTCATAGTCGAGCAGAATGGTCAGTTCGTCGCTCATTTAGTCCTCATCACCAGATGATGCGCGTGTGCGCGCGGAGGGTGCGTTGGCGGATCGCTTCCGCGCGCGCATCCGGTGTCACCAGCACGGTGTCGGCAGGGAGATGGCTGCGCACGTCGGCCAACTTGACCTTCTTCATCGTCGGCGTGGGCCGCTCGTCGGTGTTGAACCAGCGCCCCTGTACCGCGCCGCTGGCATAGCCCGACGTGTCGAGCCAGTTGTGGACGCCCGGGTCGCGCGCGGAAATGACGGCGCGGAAATAGCCGTCGCCATCGAGCACGGCCTGCGCCGCGTTGAGGCTGGACTGGTTGTGATACCAGTCGGTCGTCTCATAAAGTTCGTTGGTCAGGATCAGCGACCAGTAGTCAACTTCCCTGGGGATCTGCACCTCGGTGATCAACGCCTCGTCATCGGCCAGTTCGTATGAGCCTTCATAATAGGATTGCCGGGCAAGACCCGACATCTGCGAGAAGTCTACGACCTTCAGCGTGTTGATCAGCCCCTCGTCGCGCAGTTTCTGCACCTTGTCTGGGAAGGCCAGCGCACAGACAGCCGCGGTGGAGGGGATTTCTGCAAAGCGATGCGACAGTTGCGCCAGCGTGGGGCGTCCCTTGGCGGCGTGATCGGCGTCCAGGCGCACGATGCCGAAGCGCGGTTCGCGCTCGACGCCCCAGTCGCAGGCGACGATCCGAACCATCAGCTTCTCGGTCGCGGGTTTCAGTTCCCACCAGTCGCCATCATAGTCGGCCGGACGGGTCGGTGAGAGGATGACATCGAACGTCCCGTCAGCCCCGATATGCAGATCGTTGAAATCATTGGCGTCCTGCGCGGGATGATGCTGCCCTGTGCGCAGCGTGTCCGGGCCGAGCTGGGCCAGGATCATCATTCGTGTCGTGCCGCGATCGCCCCGGATGCGATAGGTGCCGCCCTTTTCGATCAGCGCCGCCTTGTAAATGGTGTCCGCATTGGGCTGAAAGATATTCTGGCAGATATTGAGTTCGGGTACGAAGATCGGGTGACTGCGATCATGCATGATCGCGTCGTTGCTCGTGCGCAGCACGCCCGACAGCAGCAGCCGCATCGATTCCTGCATGACGCGCGGATCGCTGCGCAACCTTTCCGGGATACGATCGCGCATCAACTGGCCCAGCGGACGAAGCTGGTCGAGCAGATCTTCCCATTCGAAAATGCCGTTGTCGCTCATCTCATTCTCCACCATATTCTTCCGGTCGACGGCGGACGCCCGGGCGATCCCGCCCGGCAGCAAAAGCCCGGCGAGGACGGCTGGCAGCCCAGCGCAGATTTCCCGCCTAGTCTGTGGCAAGCAATTGCCTCAGCGCAGCACGCCGTTCCGCGTCGACGCCTGCCGCCTCGAAATACCCTTCAATGCCGCCCCATCGCGTCGCGACCATATCGAGCGCGCTCAGGAGAAAATCATCCTGAACGCCGATCAGGATGGCCACCATGTCGTCGGGCGGCACGAAGCCGAAGGTGTTTTGCAGATCGCGCTTGAGATGACCCGACACGCGCAGATTCTGGCCGAATATGTCGGACTTGCGATAATCCTCCATAATCATGGGACGCGGCACGGCGAGCAGGTCGAGGAACAGGGCGACGACGACGCCGGTCCGGTCCTTACCCGCGGTGCAATGGACCAGCATCGGCGTGTCCTGCGCCAGCAGCGCATCGACCATCCGCGACAGGTGTGGCAGAAAGGCCTGCGGCATTAGGCCATAATTGTGCGTCATCACCTCGACGGCGCGCGCGGCGGTCGGCTCACGACCGAGCGACAGCCACATGTCCTCGCCCTGCGCGCGCAGGTCGGTGTTCATGTCGAGGTCGAGCATACGGCAATCCGGGCCGCACCAGCCATGCGGCGCCGCATCCCTTTCGATCGTCGATCGGAGGTCCGCCACCGAGCGGAAGCCAAGATCCGACAGCTCCGCATGATGATCCTCGAAGAAACTCGCCGGCCCTTCGGAGCGGAACAGGATGCCGGACCGGACCTGCCCTCCGTCCGCGGTCGGCAGGCCTCCAATGTCGCGGAAATTGAGGCGGGACAGGGCGATGGTCATACAGTCAGTCCTTCACGGGCGGATAGGTAGGGACGACGGCACGCATCTGCGCCAGAAGGTCGGGCGCCATCCAGACATGCTCGACATAATGGCCCAGCGTCGCGCGCTCGTCGGTGTAGATATAGCGCAGCGAGTCGCGCAGCGCGCCTTCGAACACGACCGGGTGCCGCGTCAGGTCGAGCGAAGCGACATGGGCGTCCCAATGGGCAAGCGGTCCGTCGATCCGGGTCGCGACATGATGAAAGCGAATGGCCAGATCGTTGCCCTCGGGCAGAAAATCGCTGAACAAGGGGGCCGTGTCGCCCACCGGCTCGATCAGTTCGACCTCGACGCCGCCGACCACCGCCAGCGCGATCTTGAGCACTGGCTTGCCGGTCGGATCTTCGCCGGGCTGGATGTTCGATAATTCGAAGAAGCCGGGTGTGCCATAAGCGTCCTTGAGCGTGGCCATCGCCGCGTCGAGATCGTTGGTGACATAGGCGACCTGGCAATGCTGGCTGTGGGGCCGGGCGAACATGCATATCTCCTGCTAATATCGACAGTCAGGCCGTAAAAGCCCGGCGCGGCACCTGCCGCTCGGTCAGTTGGCGGACATCTTGCCGCCGTCCACGACCAGTGTGTCGCCGGTGTGGTAGGCCGCCATATCGCTCGCGAGATAGACGACCGCGCCTTCCAGATCGGACGGCTTGCCCGCCCGCCCGAGCGGGGCCTTCGCTGAGACCACGTCTGCGATCATCTTGCCGACCTCCGGATCGGCAAATGTCATTTCGGTTTCGATGAAACCCGGCGCGATGACGTTGCAGCGCACGCCGATCGGACCGAGTTCGGCCGCCAGCGCCTTGCCAAGGGCGTTGAGCGCGCCCTTGGCGATGCCGTAATGGGCCATGGTCGGCACGCCCTGGAAGATCGAGCCGCTGCCGCAGATGATCAGCGAACCGCCAGGGTCGCCGGCTTCCGCGCGCGCCTTCATGTGCCGCGCGCCCTCCCGCAGGGTGAAGACGGCGCCGTCGAGATTGACGTCGATCAGCTTGCGATAGGTGGCGACGTCCATGTCGGTGAACGGCACTCGGCTGGCAATGCCCGCATTGGCGACCACCGTGTCGACCCGGCCCATGGCATCGAGCGCGCGGGCGAAGCCGGCGACGATCGCGGGCTCGCTGGACACATCGACGACATCGGCGAAGACCCGCACCCCATGCGCTCGCAACGCCGCCGCCGCCTCTTCATTCCTGTCGGCCCGCCGCCCCCAGAGGATGACGTCGCTGCCGGCACGGGCAAGGCCACGGGCAAAGCCGAAACCCAGCCCCGAATTAGCGCCCGTGACCAGCGCCACCTTGCCGCTCAGATCGAACAGATTTTCCGGCACGTCCATTCTCCCGATGGCCGCTCGAACGGCGGCGGCGCTTTGGCGCAACATTGCTGGCGACCGGGCCGATGAACAAGCGGCCCCAGTTTCTCGATCGTGCCAATGCCATCGCGAAACGGCCTTGGCTTCAATGCATCACGCCCTCTCGGAATTGCCGCGGCGTCAGTCCGGTCGCCTTGCGGAAGGCCGCCGAAAAGGCGGCCGGGCTGTCGAAGCCGCAATCCCAGGCGATAACCTTGATCGCCGGACTAGCCTGACGCAACAACTGCTTCGCCCGGCTGATCTTGCGGTCGGCGACGTAGCGGGTGAGCGTCTGCCCTGTGGCGATCTTGAACTGGCGGAAGAAATGGCGGGTGGAAAGGCCGCATTCGGCCGCCAGTTCGGCGACGGACGGGGGTTTCCCCGGCTGTTCGACGCGATCGTCGATGCGTTGAAGCTGAGTACGGGACATGCCCCCTCCCCTCGTATCGCTAGCGCGCACCGAACCGCGCAGATAGCGCTGCAATTCGATCGCGGCCTGAAGCCATATCGCCTGCGTCAGTATCTCGCTGCAAAAGCCGGGTTGCGCAATCTCGCCCGCAATGCTCCGCAGAGCTTCGCGCACGGCGGGGCTGCGCACGTCGAGCGAGGCCTGCAACGCGTCGCTCGACAGGTCCGGCTCGTCATGATCGAAGCCCATCCCGTCGAAGCCGCAGCATATGGATGTCTGCTCACCCTCGCCCCACTCGGTATGCAGTTCGCTTCGCGCCGGAACGAACAGCACGTCGCCCAGGGCGCTGGCCCTGCCCGGTTCCATCCCGCCATAACCGCCGCAAGGACGACCCGGGCGAGGGGATAGCGCAAGATCGAGAAAGCTGCGCGGCGACGAAAAGACCCCGCCCTGCTGGCCGCGGAAGCGATAATGATGCAATTCCATCACGACGCCGGGCAGCGCGATCCGACCCCGGACCGTGCATTCCATGGTCGGCGTGACGGGCAGATCATAGACGTGGGAAACAGCGTTCATCCAACCTCTCCGAACAGTTTCGCCTGTCGCGATACCATCGCTGCATAGCATGGCGCTTTTGGGGACCATTTGGCGCAGCGGCGATGGCTACGCACCTTGCGGAAGAAAGGGTCCGCGCTTTTAGATGGCGCATCGAAAAGAGGAGAGCAGCATGGGCAGTGCCGTGCAGGAAGAGGCCGCGAGCCGTAACATCATCGACATTACCGACCTGCATCACCCCGTGCTAACCGATGTCCAGAAGCAGGTAATCGCCGGGGCCGAAGCGGCGGCGGACCAGATCGTGCTGAAGCCGACCGCAATCCTAACTGCGGCGCAGGCGCAGACCGGGCTGTCGGATTTCGGCGCGGAGGATTTTCGCGAGCGGCTGGCCGTCTGGTGCCAGGCGGTGGACGAGGACGACAACGCATCCGCCGTCACGCGCGCCAACCTGTTCCTGATGATGATCCGCTTCGCCGCGACCCGCCTGCGGATCGAGGACATGGTGAAGCGCCACCCGGAGATATTGGACATCCAGATCGACCGGCCGATCATCGTCGCGGGCCTTCCCCGATCGGGCACGACGCATCTGCTCGGCCTGCTGTCGGCCGATCGCCGCTTCCGCTCGCTGCCCTGGTGGGAAGCGATCGCGCCGGTTCCCGCCCCGGACGAAACCCCGACGGACGAGGACAGCAATCCGCGCTGGACCAAGGCGGAACAGGGCTGGCGGATGATGGAATCCATCCTGCCTTATATGGCGATCATGCACGAATTTTCGCCCGATCATATCAGCGAGGATATCGAGCTTCAGGCGGTCGATTTCTCCTCCTATCTGATCGAGTGGCTGGCGCATGTGCCGCGCTGGCGCGACTATTATCTGAGCCACGACCAGTCGGGCACCTATGCCTATCTGAAGAAGGGCCTCCAGGTCCTGACCTTCCTGAACGGACCGAACCGCTGGGTCATCAAATGCCCGCAGCATATGGAGCAGTTGCCCGCCCTCTATAAGACCTTTCCCGACGCTACCTTCGTCCTGACCCATCGCGATCCGGTCGGGTCCATCCGGTCCCAGCTCACCATGTACAGCTATGCGGCGCGCATGTTCCGCAAGACGATCGATATTCAAGAGCCGCTCGGCTACTGGCCCGACCGCTATGAAAAGCTGCTCCGCGCCTGCGTGCGGGATCGCGACATCCTGCCCCCCGACCAGACGATCGACGTCTATTTTCATGACTGGATCAGGAATCCTGATCCGATCCTGCAGGAGATTTATCGCATTGCCGGCATCCCGCTGACCGATGAGGCTCTAGCCGACCTGCACGACTATCTGGCCGAACATGGCGAGCAGGCCAAGGGCAAGATCGTCTACGATTTGGAGCGCGATTTCCATGTGACCGGCGAGGAATTGCGCCGTCCGTTCGCTTTCTATTTCGAGCGGTTCCCGGTGCAGGTCGAGGTGAAATAGCAGAGTTCACGACCTGCCTTTCGACAGGATAGAAATCACCGCCCCCTGATTAGGACGGGGCATTACTTTCGATTCCACCAGAGGAATGCCATGCCCGAATTGAATGTCATTACCCGTGACGGCGCACAGCAGACGATCAATGCATCCGCGGATAGCTCGGTAATGGAAGCCATAAGAGATTCCGGTTTCGATGAGTTGCTGGCGCTGTGTGGCGGCTGCTGTTCCTGCGCGACATGCCATGTCTATGTCGACCCCGCCTTCGCTCAATCCCTGCCCCCGGTATCGGACGACGAAAGCGATCTGCTGGATGGATCGCCGCACCGCAACGACTATTCACGCCTGTCCTGTCAGGTCATGATGACGGAAGCCCTATCGGGCCTTACGATCACCATCGCTCCTGAAGACTGAGCACAACACCAATCCTGAATGTATGAGAGAGGACTATCGTGGCCTGGAAAGAAGATATTCGTGAACAGCTGGACGTGTCGGATTCGACCGTGCTGACCGACAAGCAGAAGCAGATGGTCAAGCATTGGACCGACCTGCAGGAAACCCTGAACGCCGGCGATTTTGACGGCATGGATCGGTTTTTCCATCCCGATTTCCGGTACGGCAACCCCAACCGGCCGGATCTGGGCACCTATGAAGAGTGGAAGACCTCGCCGGTCGCGCTCTACAAGACCTTCTTCCCCGCCGCTTACAAGACCATCGACGCGGTCGGCAAGGGCGACGACGAGATCTGGATCTACGCCACCCACTATTGCAAGCATGTCGGCGGTCCCTATATGGGCGTGCAGCCGACCGGCAACGAGTTCCAGGTGAACTGGTTCTCGATCGTCAAGTTCAAGGACGACAAGATCGTCAGCATCTTCAGCATTTCCGACGTGCTGACCATGCTGAAAGACATCGGCGTAGTGGAAGTCCCTCAGCCGGTCGACCCCTACAAGTAAACAACAGATGTGCTACTGTTCTTCTTCCGCTCCGGTCAGGCGACCGGCGGAAGGAGGGCAGCGAGCAGGAAGGCGGCCAGCCTGTCCGCATGTTCGGCGGCATGGACATCATCCACTTCCCGCCCAGCCCCCAGCCGTTCCTGCATCGGCACGGCGCAGAAATAATAGCCGACCCCCTGCACCAGCAACGCCATCAATGCGGCCGTCGACAAGCCATGAACCGGCCGCTGGAGCCGCACCGCGTCGAGCAGGCCATCGAGCCGTTTCTGGAACGGCAGCACGAAATGTTCGACGATATGATCCAGCCGCCAAGTCGAACGGCAACCTTCCACATTGGTCAGCGACACGATATCGCCATTGTTCGTCGCCCAGAGGCAGAAACGCTGGATCAGATGGCGCAGCCGAACTTCCGGATCAGCCGGTTCGTCAAAGGCGGCTTCGACTAAGGGCGAGGCCTGCGCCATCCGCCAGTCGACCGCGCGTACCCACAAATCCTCCTTCCGGCCAAACCGGACATTCAGGAGATTGTGACTGACCCCCAGCCGCTTCGACAGATCACGCAACGTCGTGCCCTCATAGCCGCGTTCCGCGAAGGTCGCGAAGGCCAGACCCAGTAGCTTGTCCTCGTCCACGGCCTGGGCGGCGTTGAGCGCGGGGCGACCGCGTGTGCGCAGGGGGCGATCGAGCATCAGCAAATCCATAGCGAAAAGACGTTGACATATAAATTGTCATCCGTCAATTTAATCGAAAGGAGAGTGGATAGCGCTATGAGTCTCGATTCTGATCTTTGGTGGGCTGTCGCACGGTCCGAGGAAGTGACCTCTCAAAAGCCCCTGTCCGTCGACATCGGCGATCAGCCGGTCGTGTTGTGGCGCGACAATCAGGGTATCGCCCGCGCGCTGGAGGATCGCTGCCCGCATCGTCGCGCGCCACTGTCGCTCGGCTGCATCCGGGACAATGGCCAGATCCAGTGCGGCTATCATGGCTGGAGCTATGACGGCGAGACGGGGCGGCTCAAAGAAATCCCGAACATGAAGGATCAGCAGAAATTCCCGCCGATTTACAAGGCCAATGCCTTTGCGGTGACCGAACAGGCCGGCTTCGTGCGGGTCTGCCTCAACCCCAAGGCGCAGGCGCCGCTCAGCGCCGACCCGAAATATACCTATGTCGGCACCGTCAACGTCAGTTGCAGCCATCAGGAATATCTCAACGCTCTCTATGATGATCCCAGCCTGATCCTGTCGATCCGTGGTGTCCGCTTCAGCCCCTATCTGATGTCGGAACTGCACGAGGAAAACGGCCTGCTGGTGATGGAGCGCAACTGCCAGTGGCATCCGCTGCATTGGCCGTCGCACTTCGTGGCCGAATTTCCGCTCACCCTGCTGACGCGCACCCATCCGCTGACCGGCGAAACGCAACTGACGCTGCGTGACGACCAGTTCAACGATCTGCTCCATGCCGTCCTCTCGCCCGTGCCTTCGGCGCGGGGCGTGACGGCGGTACGCTGGCGCGCCGAACTGGGCGTGCGCCATCCAGGCGTGCGGGGCGCCGTGCTGCGCGGGATCAATCCGTTGTCGGTTCTCGCGTCGGTTGACGGATCGAAATTGCGCGCCACCAAGCCCACCGTCTCGCTGCATGGCGAGGACTTGCGCAAGGTGATGCTGGAAACCACGCCAGCGACCCATGATCAGACCGTAGCGGCCTGAAGGAGGATTTGAAGATGCTCGAAACCGCCGATCGTCCCGTCTCGCACGACGATAATTCCGCCGCGCCATCGGGTGGCAGCCCGATCGCGCTGAATGCCATCAACCGCTGGGTGCCGCATAATCTGGTGATGCGCGACAGCTGGTTTCCGGTAGCGCATGATTATTCCGTGACTGGCAAGCCCGTCCGTCGCGCCGTCTATTCACACCCCATCTTCCTGTGGCGCGACAATGGCGTTGCCGTGGCGAGCGAGTTCCATCCCAATGAGCGGATCGCCCGCGACAAGAGCGAGTTCACCAACGCCCAAGGCCGCTATCCGGTGATGGAGCATTATGGCGTCGTCTGGGTATGGTTCGGCAATCCGCTGGCCGCCGATCCCCGCCATTTGCCCAGCCTGCCCTTCCTCCCGCCCAAGGGCGGCCTGCCGCGCCACATGACCGCGACCGTCCGCTTCGAAAGCTCGGCGCCGATCAGCCTGGAAAATCTGATCGACCTGACCCATGCCGACTTCCTGCACGCCGACGTCGTAGGCGACGAACGCTCGGACAGCGAAACGGTGGAAACTTTCTACGACAGCGAGACCGTCACGATGGTCCGCACCTGCGTCAACAAGTCGGTCGCGCCGGTCATGAAGTTCTTCAGCGGCATCAAGCAGCCGACCCAGAATGTGCGGCAGGTGATCCGCATCTATCTGCGCTCGCACTGCGCCATCGCCTATGGCCGGTTCAGCCCCGGCGACGATGTGCCTCTGTTCCACCCCTGCACGCCCGAAACGCGGGACCGCACGCGGATGGAAATGGTCATGAACACGTCCAATGCGGGGCTGATGTTCCGCCATGTCATGCCCAAAGCGGGCTACAAGGTGTCGCGGCAGGACAGCTATATGACGTCCCCGCAAAGCCCGCGCTACATGCGCCACACCGACCGCAAGGACCTGCACAGCAAGTTCGACCAGGCCGGGCAGCGCTATCGCATGGCGATGATGGAGCTGGCGGACCGGCAGGCGAAGGGCGATTTCGCCTATCGTGACAATGTCAGCGCCGATTGCAGCGACATTATCGGCCTGCGCAAGGAACTGTTCCAGTTCTGATCTGATCTCTCCCCATGGGCGGACGGCAACGTCCGCTCTTTTTTCTTTTCGGAGACCCCATGTCCAAGCTTGTCAATGCCGTCGGCGGTGAACGCCGCTGGTGGGCCGTCATGCCCACCCTGCCCGCCCCCGCCATGGCGGGCATCGGCCAGCAAATGGAACAGGCGGGTTTCGAAGGCTGCTTTTCGCTACAAATCTACGGGCCGCCCTTCGTGCCGATGGCCGCTACCGCCGCGCTGACCGACAGCCTGAAGGTCGGCACGGGCGTCGCCATCGCGGGAACGCGCAGTCCGGTGGAGACCGCTTATGCGGCGATGGACGTCGATCGCATTTCCAATGGCCGTTTCGTGCTGGGACTGGGCTCCAGCATCAAGAGCTGCGTCACGGGCATGTATGGGGAGCCGGAACGCAAGCTGCTGTCGCACCTGCGCGAAAGCATCAAGGTGATCCGCTACGTCATCGCCAATGCGCACAAGGGTCTCGATCCCGTCGCGGGGGAATATTTCTCCGCCGATTTCGAGGAGATGATGCTGACTGCCCCCCCGGTGCGGGAGGAGATTCCGATCTGGATCGCAGCGTTGCAGGAAAAGATGACCGCGCTTGCGCTGGAGGTCGGCGATGGCCTGATGGTCCACGCGCTCTGGTCGGCTGCCTATACCAAGAGCCGCCTTCCCTTCATCACCGACACGCTGGCAAAATATGGCCGCCAGCGCGAGGATATCGAGATCAACGCCTGGCCGTGGATCGCGGTCAATGATGACAGGCAGAAGGCCATCGACGACAGCCGCGCCACCGTCGCGGCCTATTCCGGCTACAAGGAATATGAACCCTTCTTCGAGGCGATCGGCTTTGGCGATCAGGCCCGCGCTTGCCAGCTCAGCCTGGGCGAGCATGGCGATATCGGCAAGGTCATCGGCAATGTATCCGACGAGATGGTCGAAGCCTTCGTGACCTGCGGGCCGGTGGACGAAGTGCTCGAAAAGATCGAGCCATTTTGGGATGTCGTGGATTCGCTTTGCCCGATGACGCCGTATCGGGACCTGACCATGGAGCAACTTACCGAATATAATGCGGGCCTGTTCAAGCTGGTGGCGACCGCTCGAGCGCGCGCGGGCATGGTTGCCGAACCGGCGTAGCAGCCCGCGGGCATCTCAGAAGTTGAAACGGCAGAAGCCGGGATCAGGGATAACCCCCGATCCCGGCTTCTGCCGTTTCGCCTCATCCGAAAAGGATCAGGCCGGCACCAGTGACTCGGCCATGGCTTTGCCCGCGATGAACCCTGTCACCATGGCCGGGCCGACATTGCAGCCATGGGCCGGCGACTTGCCGCGCCAGATGGAATTGGCGTCGAGCCCCGCCGCGAACAGTCCGTCCACCGGCACACCATCGGTTCCGATCACGCGACAGTTCGCGTCGATCTTGAGGCCCACCGTCGTCGACCCATCGCCCGGATAGATTTTGATGGCGTAGAAGGGCGCCGTCTCCACCCGGCCCAGGCACGGGTTGGGCTTGTGCTTGGGATCGCCGATTTCGATGTCGATCTGCGTGTTGCCCTTGCCGAAATCCGGATCCTTGCCCGTCTCGGCATAGCGGTTCATCTTCGCGACCGTCGCCATCAGGCCATCGGCGTCGACCCCGATCTTCGCGGCCAGTTCACGCAGACTGGGCGCCTCTATGACATAGCCCGCCGCGATCAGCTTCTTCAGACCGCCACCGCCGGGATAGACCATGCCCATGCCATATTTCTTTATGAAGGCAGCGTCGCCGATGATGTGGGCGGGCACGGTGCCGCTCTTGTGCATGGCCTCCACGAAATGGACGGAGGCTTCATTCCCGAACCGTTCGCCCTTGGCATTGACCGCGATGCAGCCGGGCTTCGACATGTCGATCAGATGGGCGTAGCGCGCGACATAGCCGTCCGGCCGCGTCATCTTGGACACGACGGCCCAGACGGCGTTGACCAGATTGTCGCCGTCCAGCGAGGCCCCGGCTTCCAGCCCCATATTCATCCCGTCGCCAGTGTTTTCATAGGGCAGGATCGAGACATGCTCCTCGGCATAGGGGATATAGGCCTTGCGAAGCTGCTCGCTGGCGGAAAAGCCGCCCGACGCCAGCAGGACGCTTAGCTTCGCCGCGATATCCTCGCCATTCACGCGCACGCCCGTGACCCGGCCTGCCTTGACCAACAGCCGGTCGACGGCCGCATCCTTGCGCAGCGTCACACCGGCATCGAGCGCCGACCGCATCAGGCGCGCCGCCAGCGCATTACCCATGGTCAGGCGCGTGCCGCGCGGATAGCGACGAACCTTGTCCAGGCCGAACTTCGCGGCCAACTTGCCAAAATGGAACAGTGACTTGGGCGAGGGCATTTCGGCGAGATAGGGTAGATCGAACAGATCGATCATGAAGCCGCCCGGCGCATTGAACTCCTCGCGCGCGGGACGAAGATCGGCGAAATGATCGCCCAGTTTCTTACCGTCATATTCCTGCGGCGACAGCAGGCGGCCATGATCGGCCGCGCCCGGGACTTCTGGATACCAGTCACTACTGGGCGGCGAGAGCAGGAAATGCACCTGGCTGTTCTGGTCCAGCCATTCCACCATTTCCGGACCGGCATCGAGATAGGCGTCGATCAGCGCGGGATCGGCCGTCGGTCCGATGACGTCCAGCACATATTGGCGCGCCACGGCGCGGCTGTCCTCGACACCGGCCGCCCTGGCCTGCGGACTGTCGGGGATCCAGATGCCGCCGCCCGAAACCGCGGTCGTGCCACCGAAATGTGCGGCCTTTTCCAACACGAGAACCGACAGCCCGGCAGACGCGGCCCTGATCGCGGCCGTCATGCCGGCCGCGCCCGATCCCACCACCACAACATCATATTCGGCCATCAAGTCCTCCCGATCCTTCTTTCGAGAACCAAGAGGGAAAAGCGCAGCCTTCCGCGCCTTTCCCCCGGCAGGTTTTCAGATTTTGGGCATGATTTCCTCGGCCACCCACTGGAGCCGATCGAGATATTCGGTCAGCCCGGATATCCCCGGCGGAAGCGGAACGATGGTTTCATTGACCCCCAGCTCCTTCAGCCAACCCACCTGATCGATGACCTTTTGCGCATCCCGCGTTCCGGGTGCGCGCGGATCGTCCATGATCTCATGATGGGCGCCGACATTGAGCATTTCCAGCGCGAAGAACAGATCGATCGGCCGCCCGTCATATTCCGGCTGTGAACGGATGAAATCGAGGCATTCGGGAAATTTTTCCGGTGGCGTACGGAAGGGCGACCAGCCATCGCCGAATTTCGCCACGCGCCTGAGCACCGGTTCGGCGTCGCCCCCGAGCCAGATCGGCAAGCGCGGCTGCTGCACCGGCTTGGGCGCGAAACCGACATTGCCGAACCGAACGAATTCGCCTTCAAATTCAGGCTTTTCCGACGTCCACAATTCGATGATTGCGGCGATATACTCGTCGGCCATGCGTCCGCGCTGGTGGAAATCGACATTCAGCATGTCGAACTCTTCCTTCAGCCAGCCGACCCCGAACAGGGCCGTGGCCCGTCCGCCGCTAAGCCAGTCGAGGGTGGACCAGGCCTTGGCCTGGACGATCGGACTCTGCAGCGGCAGGATCGACACCGAAGAGCTTAATTTCATCGTCCTGGTGCGGCCGGCCAGGAAGGAGAGGGCGACCGTGCCATGGACATAATGGTCGCCCGACAGGCCGATATGCTCTTGCGGAATGATGAAATGTTCGCCCAACATGCACTTGTTGAAGCCCAGTCGATCGGCCGTCGCCATCGCCTGTCCGATGTCGTCACCGGTCAGGTTATATTCCCAAGCTTGCGTCATAGCCGCAACATGCATGCTGTTGGGTACGCCCACGTTCAGTTTCATCGACCGATACTCCCTAATTTCCAGATTAACGGGCAGAATGGCCGGGATCGGTTCGACCACACCTTCCCTTGGGAAGGGACCGGCGGATGATGATGTCAGTCGCGTCCCGGCGAGACGCTGGCAAGCAACTGAGCCAGATCGGCCGGCGTATCGACGTCGAAACCTAGACCGGCCCGTTCAACGATCGCCGCTGCCGGACGCTGCCGTCTGTGGGATATCAGACTGTCTTGGCCGAAGGCGAAGCGGAAGGGATCGGCGTCCCGGATGGCCACGGCATTCGTACCGCGTCCGTGCCGATCCGGCGCGAAGGCACAGCCGCAGTCGTCCGCGGCGGCCAGCAAGAGCTGAACATCCTCCACCGTCACACAGGGCAAGTCGGCATGGATCACGAGCAGGGGGCGTTTGCCCAGCCGCTCGCGCGCGTTCTCCAGCTCCGGGTTGAGGCCTCGGCCGCCATCGGGCAACCAATGCGAGGACCATTCCGATACCGGCGTCGGCGCAAGAAGATAGAGGGAGTTGATCGCATTAACATGGGACAGACAGGTCATGACTCGCGCGGCCATCGCCGATGCCAGCGCCATGCGTTCGGCCGGTTCCAGCGCTTGCCCAAGTCGCGACTTGCTTTCCGCACCCTGTTTCAAGGGGACAAGGGCAGCCCAGTCCGTCACGAAAGAAGGCTGATCGCGAGATCGAGCGCCGCCTGCGCCACGCGGATCTTGTCGTCTAGGCTCGTCATCAGGGTCGCGCAATGGCCCATGACGATGTCCGGCGCCTCGCAACGGTCCGCGCTATCGATCAGCATGGCGTCGATCAGACCGGCATAATGCCGGGCGATGCTGTCATTATCGACCGCCATGCCCAGTTCCTGCATCAGCTTGGCGGTCGGGCCCTTGACCGCCGTGCCGCCGACGAGCGGAGACACGGCGACGACGGGCGCGTCGGTCTGTTCGATCGCAACGCGCATGCCGGGCACGGCCAGCAAAGGATCGACACTGAGAAAGGGATTGGAGGGGGCGATGAGCACCGCGTCCGCCGACTGGATCGCCTCGATAACGCCGGGCGCCGGAACGGCCTGCGCCGCGCCCTTGAACAGGATCTGCCGCACGACCGGCGCGCAACGCTGTTCGACGAAATAGCGTTGAAACTCCATCCGGCCCTGGTCCGTATCCAATATCGTGGCGACCGCCTGGTCGCTCATGGGCAGTATCCGGGTGGATATGCCCCATTGGTCGGCAAAGCGCGCCGTGATCTGCGACAGGCTCTGCCCCTGCGTCAGGGCATGGGTCCGCAGCACATGAAGCGCCAGATCGCCATCGCCAAGCTGAAACCAGTCCTCCCCGCCCAGCTCGCGAAGGGCCGCCATGAAGCCCCAGCTTTCGCCTTCCCGGCCCCAACCTTGCGCGCCGTTCGCCTTGCCGGACAGCGTATAGAGCAAGGTGTCGATATCGGGCGATATATGCAGCCCCATATGCCGGAAATCGTCCCCGGTATTGACGATAGCCGTCAGCCCCTCGCCCGCCATGATGCGCGACAGACCCAGAACCAGCTTCGCGCCGCCCACGCCGCCGGTCAGGACGACGACGCGCTTCATGCGAACAGGTCGTCATGAACGGGGCGCACCAGATCGGCGGCGGGGCGCGCCGGGCCGGCCAGCGGGCAGCCCCGCACCAAGGCCGCCGGTATGCCTTCCGCGCCTTCCCCGGTGGCGAGGCAGGCGGCCGTCGCGACGATATCGGCCAAGGCGACCTGGGTGACCTCCAGCGTCCGGCCGTCGCGATCCAGTTCGCCCCTTCGATCCTGCAACGCCGGCAGTCCGGCGGCGCCGATCGCCACCGCCACCACGCCCATCCGCCAGGGTCGGCCGAAACTGTCCGAGATGACGACGGGTACGTCCAGTCGCGCGTGTAACTGCGACGCCGTTCCATCAGGATCGATGGGCAGGAGCAAGGCACGATCGCCCTCCCCCGCCCCGATGTTGGAACGATCGATCCCGGCATTGGCCATGACATGGCCCAGCCGGTGCCGCGCGATCAGGACGTGGGGCACGGCGCGCAGGATGGCGCTGGATTCATCCAGCACCAGTTGCACCAGCCGCGCATCCTTGCGCGTGATATCGGCCAGGCGCCGCGCCTCTTCACTGGGCTCTACATCAGCCAGGGATATAAACCGCCCCTCTGCCTTGGACACGATCTTTTGCGTCACGACCAGGATGTCGCCGGCGCGGGGTTCAATGCCGCACCGATTAAGCGCCACATGCAGGATGTCTGCCAGATCATCGCCCGGTCCGACCTCTCCAATTCCGGTCAACGGTACGATTTCGATCATCAAATACACCTCAAGCCTCGGGCGGGATCAAATCTCCTGTGATACGAATGCCCGCGCCGTCAACCTTATAGGTCTTGTTCATGAAAATGAGGATCGACGTCAGCGCCTCGGCGGCGGCGGAGTTTACCAGCGCGCCGCCGTGAAGCCCCCTCAATCCCATGGCATCGGCCAGCGCCACGATGCGACCCCGGGCATCCTTGTCGTCGCCGAAGACCAGTACGTCGCAGCCGACATCGATATCCTTGGCCAGCTTGTGCGCGGCGACATTGTGGAACGCGGACACGAGCGTCACGCCCTCTCCCAAAACCGCCTGCGCCTTTTGAGCGGCGGAGCCTTCGTCGGGCAACTGGACCCGCATCACCTTGGGCGGGACGAGGGGAACGGTCGTATCCACGACCAACTTGCCAACAACATGCGGTACGATGTCGCGAAGTGTCGCCTCCTGCGCGGCGAAGGGCACCGTCACGATGATGATGTCCGCATTCGCGACGACATCCACATTGGCGCCACCCCGCAGGCCATGCCCCAATTCCGCAGCGGCCTTTTCCGCACTTTCGGCGTTGCGCGATCCGATCGTAACAGGATAGCCGGCACGCGCCAGCCGCCAGGCGATTGCAGCGCCCAGATTACCGGTGCCGCCCACGACGGCGATGGCGGGAAGAGTCATATATTTTCCTTCAATGAAACTGGCGAGCGACGTTGCAGGTCGGTCACGATGGTTCAGCCAAGACGGCGCGACGCGGCAGCACCGGCTCATAAAGCGTTGTGCGCTGGCGCACGGGGCGCCCGACGGATGCCGCCAGAGCCTGCATTTCCCTGGGACCGAATTCCTGCCCATTGACGCCACCGGCGGCCCGGGTGATCGATTCGTCCATCAGCGTGCCTCCCATGTCATTGGCGCCCGCCTTCAGAATCGCAGCGGCGCCCTCCGGCCCCATCTTCACCCAGGACACCTGGATATTGGGGATCACCGGATGCAGCGCGATGCGTGCCACGGCGTGCATCAACACCGCTTCGCGATAGCTGGGCCCCGATCGCGCCAGCCCTTTGCGCCATATCGGCGATTCCATATGGACGAAGGGCAGCGGCACGAATTCGGTGAAGCCGCCCGTCTCCTCCTGCAATCCGCGAATGCGCAGCAGATGGCGCGCCCAATGCTTATATTCCTCGACATGGCCGAACATGATCGTGGCCGTGCTGCGCAGGCCCACCCCATGGGCCACGCGCATCACCTCGATCCATTCGTCCGCTGTCACCTTGTCCGGGCAGATGATAGCGCGAACTTCGGGGTCCAGTATCTCCGCCGCCGTACCGGGCAGCGTGGACAGCCCCGCTTCCTTCAACCGCGCCAGATAATCCTCCAGCGGCAGGGCGAGCGTGCGGGCGCCATGCGTCACTTCGAGCGGCGAAAAGGCATGGATATGGATGTCCGGCGCGGCCTCGCGCACCGTCTTGAGGACATTGAGATAGGTATGCCCGTCATAATCGGGATGGATCCCGCCCTGCAGGCAGACTTCGGTCGCGCCGCGATCCCAGGCTTCGGCAGCGCGGCGTCCGACCTCTTCCATGTCGAGCCTGTAGGCCGGACCGCGCATGGCCTTGGTGCTGCCCTTGGAAAAAGCGCAGAAGCCGCATTTATAGAGGCAGATATTGGTATAGTTGATGTTGCGGTTGACCGCATAGGTCAGCATGTCACCCACGGCCTGCCGCCGCAATCGGTCGGCCCGCTCGACGATGGCGGCAAAATCATCCTGCTCGGCATCGAACAGGGTCACGATGTCCGCTTCGCTCAGCCGTTCACCCTCCTCCGCAGCGTCAAGGATGGACAGGATCGATCGGGAAGCAAGAACCGGCTCCATCACCATGGTGTCGGGCGCGGGATCGCCATGCCCCGCGGACCATTCGTCCACCTTGGGCAAGCCCCGCCCGTCGATGGCGCGCAGGATCTGGGTGGCAATGGCTGGCGCAGCCCAATCCCGCGCAGCAAGCGCATAACGCGGGCCGATGGCGAGCCGCTGCATCAATATGCGGCCTGCGGCCTTTGTGGCGTCCTCCAATATCTCCAGATGCGGCCAGGGCGCCTCCGGGTTCACATGGTCAGGAGTGACCGGCGACACCCCGCCCCAGTCATTGACGCCGGCCCGGATCAGCGGCGCCAGATCGACGCGATCATGGAGATTGGGCGGCGCCTGGATCGTCATCTCAGGCCCCAGGATGATGCGCGCGGCGGCGATGGCCCAGAGATGATCGTCGAGCGACGGTTCGGCATGATCCGCCATGCGCGTTCCCGGCTTTGCCCGGAAATTCTGGATGATGACTTCCTGAATATGGCCGTAGCGGCGATGCAGATCGCGAATGGCGACCAGCGCCTCCACCTGTTCGTCGCGGGTTTCGCCGATGCCGATCAGCAGGCCGGTCGTGAACGGCACGCGCGCCCGTCCGGCTTGCTCGATGGCGGCCAAGCGCAGGGCAGGCGTCTTGTCGGGCGATCCGAAATGCGGGCCGCCGCGCGCGCACAGGCGATCGGAGCTGCTTTCCAGCATGATACCCATGGAGGCGGCATGAGGCCGCAACTGCGCATAATCCTCGCCGTTCATCAGGCCGGGATTGAGATGCGGCAGCAAGCCCGTCTCGCGGAACACCAGTTCCGCCATTTCGGCCAGATAGGACAGGGTCGAGTCATGCCCGAGCCCGCTGAGAGCCTCTCGCGCGGCGGCATAGCGGGCCTCGGGCCGATCGCCGAGCGTGAAGAGGGCTTCCCGGCAACCGGCTGCCGCGCCAGCGCGGGCGATGGCCAGAACCTCGTCTCTGCCAAGATAGGCATCACCCGCGCGGGCCGGCGTGGTGGCGAAGGTGCAATAGTGGCACACGTCGCGGCACAATTTGGTGAGGGGAATGAAAACCTTGCGGGAATAGGTCACGCGACGGCCATGCGCCGCCACCGTCATCGCCTCCGCCGCCTCCATCATGTCACCGAGCGACCGGGATCGCAGCACCGTCGCGATGCCCGCTGCTTCGTCTTCGCTCAGATGCAGTAGATCCAGTGTCACATCATACTCCGCGCTCGGGCAAGCCCGCGAATGGTTTCTAGCGGCGCGGCGTGCCCGGGCAAGGCCGCGATGAAGGTCGAGACACCCATCGCCTCCATAGACCGCAGCATGTCCACCGCCGCATCGACCGGCCCCGCCAGCGTATCGAAGTCCGCCAGAAACTCGGTCAAACCCAATTCCTCCATCAAGGCCACATTCCTGCCGCCCACGACCACATGCTCGGTCGGATCATAGCGCGCGTGCAAGGCGTCGATCTTGCCGCGAAACTGCGTCGGGACACGCGCCAGGGTTTCGGGCGTGCGGAAGGCCATGCCGTTGACGACGATGAACGCCTTGAGATCGTCTATGGCCTCGGCCCGTATGGGGCGGATCGAGGCGAAGGATATGACCCAGATATCGATCGACAGGGGATCACGCCCTGCCGCTTGCGCGGCATCCCGGACGGTATCGATCCGGTCCTTCAGCGCGTCGAGATGGCGTTCGCCCGCGAACAATATGACGCCGTCGGCCTGCTCACCCGCCAGCGCCAATGCCTTGGGACCGAAAGCGGAATAATAGATCGGAATCGGGCGCGCGAAACGGAGCGGTGTGATCTGCGCGCCGTTCATCTGCGTCGGCCGTCCGGCGAACAGGTCCCGCAGCACCGCCAGTTCCGTTCGGATTTCTCGCTGCGTCGCGGGCGGGCGGCCGATCGCCATGACCGTGCTACCGCCCGTCGCCAGGCCCAGCGCCACGCGCCCGCCGGAGAGATCGTCGATGGTGCTGAGGGCGGAGGCCGTCACCAGCGGATGTCGCATGAAAGGCGAGGTGACCAGTGGCGCCAAAGTCGCTTTCGGCGCGTCAAGCGCGGCGAGCGTCAGCGACACGTAGAGTTCATGCCAACCCGCCGGCGAATCGCCCACGCTGATAAGCTCAAAACCGAGATCGGCGGCAAGACGGACCTCTTCGCGAAATCCGTCCAGCCGATCCCCCCACATGCTGCATATGCCGAGCTTCATGGTCATCCTCTCGAGAACTCCCTACGCCCTGCCGTCCCGCTGCAAACCTGTCCTTGTAGAGGGGGAAAGGCGGGCAGGTCGCTCACCCCTCCCCTCTCACGGGCGCGTCAGAACGTATATTTGGCCGTGACGCCCCACGTCCGCGGATCGCCGGCATAGACCGAACTGGTTGGGAAGGAGGGCAGAAGAACGCTGGAAGCCGAGAAATATTTCTCGTTGAAGAGGTTCTTCACATAAATGCCCAGATCAAGGCCCGTGCCGCCTATCCCGCGCCAATCCAAACGCGCGTTGGCCAGTTGGTAACCCGGCAGCTTTTCGCCATTCTGACCGCCAAAATCGTCGGTCATGAACAGGTCGGCGTTGACCACCACATCGCCGTCTGCCGGGCGGATCGGCAGGGTCCAGCTCACGCTGGCCGTGCCGGAGAAACTGGGCGAATATTTGTTGATCTGGCCCTCGCCCAGCACGATGGTCGAAGGCAGTCCTGCAGGAACGGTCAAGCTTTCCACCTTCACATTGGTATAGGCGGCATTAAAACCGACGGTGAGGCTGCGCACGGGGCTGATGGACGCCTCCAGTTCGACACCCCAGATCCGCAGATCGGCGACATTCGCGGCCAGGGAGCCGTTGGTCGGCGAATCCGGCGTGCCGTTCGGAACGGTCGTCTGCGTGTTCAGGAACTGAAGCGCATTCTTATATTTGCTGTAATAGGCGGCCAGATTCAGGCGCCCACGCGCGGACCCGACATGATAGTCATATTTGGAGCCGATCTCGACGTCGGTGATTGTTTCCTCACCCGTCTTCTGGAAGGGACGAAGATCTGCGCAGACGCCTCCGGTCGCCACGCAGGCCGGATTCGTGCCGCCCGTGGTAAAGGGTGTTTCGAACAGCGGCGTGTTCACATTGACGCCCCGATAGCCCCGTCGCGACACGATATAGAGCAGCCAGTCCGGGGTCGCTTTATAGTCGAGGCCGATGGTCCAGCTCGGCTCCTCGCCCTTGTTGGATACGGTGCCAACGCCGTCGGCCAGATTGAGGGCCGCCGTGCTGAGGCAGGTGGATTCGTCGACATAGGTCGTGCCGATGGTGCCGCCGCAGGCCGACACCTTGTCCCAGCTGTAGCGAGCGCCGAGATTGAGCTTCAGCTTGTCGGTGAATTCATACCCGATCTGGCCATAAACCGCCCAGTTCTTGTTGCGGACATGGGCCGTCACCGCAGGCGCCGGGACGCCGCCCACCGAAAATGCCGTGAACTGCGATCCACTGGGGCCATCGGGCTTATCATTATTATAGAAGGCGCCGACGATGAAGTTGAACGAGCCAAAATCGCCTAGCAATTGGGTTTCATTTGTTAGATATTGCCGATCCAGCACGGAAGACGCCGTGAACAGGGTAAACGGCACGGCCGAGGGCGCGGGAGACGGCAGACCCGTGGGGATTTGCAGTTGCGGCAGCCCGCCGGTGTTGATCAACTGATAGCTGTAATTCTTTCGATAGCCGAAAATGTTGCGTAGCGTCAGATCGCCGAAGCTGAAGGACGTATCATTGGTGATCGACGTGGTCTTGCGATAGGCCGCGCCGCCGTTGATGCCGCCGTCGAACGACCCGCGACGATTGGCTTTCTGTGCCTGCAAAGCCGCCTGCACCTGTGGTTCGACGACGCCCAGGCCGAGCGCGGCAAAGGGGAAATTCTCGCGCAGCAAATAGAGACCGCCGGCAAGTTCGTCGCCTTTGAAATATTCATAGATGGTGGTGCTCTTGAGGCCCTCGAACGGCTCGACCAGCAGCGAGAGACGGTAGGCGTCCTGATGGATATTGTCGAATCCCGGGCCGCCGTCGAAGGCGATCGTCCGAGGGTCCTGACGACGGAACTGGCCTGCAGCGCGGAAAGCGACCTTGTCCTCGATGATCGGGATATTCACCGCGCCTTCCAGTTCGCGATAATCGAAGCGTCCATAGGTGCCCTCGACATAGCCTTCGAAAGCGTAGCTCGGCTTCTGGCTGCCGATCACGACCGCGCCACCCAACGTGTTGCGGCCGAACAGCGTGCCCTGCGGCCCCTTGAGCACCTGAATGCTGCCAATGTCATAGGTCGGGACGTTCGAGCCAACCGACGGCAAAGGGGTGTCGTTGAGATAGATGACGACGCCGGGCGTGACCTCTCCCAAGGGCAACTGGCCGATGCCACGCAGGGTCAGCGCCACATTGTCCTTGCCGCCTTCGGAGGAGAAGGTGAAGCCGGGGGCGATCGTCTTGACGTCGCTTACCGTCTGGACGGTGCTGCGTTCCAGCGCCTCTGACGAGAAAGCGGAAATGGAAACCGAAACATCCTGCAGTCGTTCTTCCCGGCGGCGAGCCGTGACAACTATGTCACCGGCATTCGCACTATCCGACTGTGGCGCGGCCGAAGCGACGGACTGCGCCCATGAGGGAAATGCCACCGCTGCGGTGCTCGCAACCAATGCCAATTTCAGTGCGACCAATCGCATAAAAATCCTCCCATTCAATCAGTTTTTCGGTGCGACCTGCGTGCAGCGCAGGCCTGATCGCGTGTGGCAAAATCGACATTGGTCACGATTTACCACCTATCGCTGGACAGGATTTATATGGATCGGACATAATTGATCTCGATGTGGCATTTGCGCCGCAGCGGCGCGACAAGCCGCCGCGCACCGGTCTTGCCATTCGACACAGCCAGCATCCTGACGAACGCCCCACCCTAATCCAAGCAAGTTTCCTACGGAGGTGAATGCCGCTGTCCTGGCGCGATCCGCGCCTTAAGACCAAGCAGCGATCAGGTCCGCCGCCCACGCGACGGACGGCTCGCCAATGGCACCCGCGTCGAGAGACAAGCGGGGCGCCGGTGATGGCTGGACCACTCCATGACGCTGTACGAAAGTCGCCCGCGCTTCATTATGCGCGTGCCGGGGCGCTTCCTCCATTGACAGAACCGGCGTCACGCAAGCGTCGCTCGCAGCAAATAGAGCGGCCCACTCATCCCGGCTCTTGGCCAGAAATGCCGCGGCAAATTCAACCTGCATCGCGGGCCAGCCTTCGCGGTCGTTCTGGTCATAACACCTGTCGGAGAGCCCCAATCCGTCCACCATCTGGGCAAAGAATTTCGGTTCCAGACATCCCACCGCGACATGCCGACCGTCGGCGCATTCGTAACAGCGGTAGAAGGGCGCCGCACCATCCAGCAGATTGGAGCCGGGCGCATCTTCCCACAAACCCTTGGGCTGCCATGCGTAAAATAAGCTCATCAACGACGCGACGCCATCCGTGATACAGGCGTCGACGACCTGCCCCCGGCCCGTCCGTTGCGCCGCCAGCAGTGCGCTCAACAGACCGAAGATCAGGAACATGGCGCCGCCGCCATAATCGCCTACCAGATTGAGCGGCACTGGCGGCGTACCCTGTCGCTCTCCCATCGCGTGGAGCGCGCCGGTGATCGACAGATAATTGATGTCATGGCCGGCCCGCAGCGCAAGCGGCCCGGACTGGCCCCAGCCCGTCATCCGTCCGAACACGAACCGCGGATTGCGCGCCAGGCAGACATCGGGGCCAACGCCGAGGCGTTCCATGACGCCGGGCCTGTATCCCTCGATCAGCCCGTCCGCCCGCTCGATCAATGCGAGCAACCGTTCGCGATCCGCGTCCTGCTTGAGATCGAGATAGGTCACGACCCGGCTGCGGTGCAGGATGTCCCCACCGACATCATCCCAGTCTCCCGCCGCGACCGATGGCGGCCGGGCGATGCGGATGATCTCGGCGCCCATATCGGCCAACAGCATCGCCGCGAGCGGTACGGGGCCGATCGCGTCGATCTCCAGCAGGCGAATACCGGCCAGCGGCCCGTTTTTTTCCGTCATCAGATATTCGTCCGGTCCGCGCCCTTGAGGTCCAGCATGGCACGCGCCTCATCGGGCGTGGCGATTTCAAGACCCATGCCTTCGACGATCTGCCGCGCAGTCTTCACCTGCTCCGCATTGGTCTCGGCGAGCCGGCCCGGGCCGCCCCACAGCGAATCCTCCAGACCAATACGGACATTGCCACCCATGGACGCCGCCATGGCGACAATGCTCATCTGACGCGCACCGGCCCCCAGCACGGACCATTCATATTGGTCGCCGAACAGCCGGTCGGCCGTTCGCTTCATATGCATGATATCGTCGGGGTGGCTGCCGATGCCGCCCAATATGCCGAAGCAGGTCTGGATGAACAGCGGCGCCTTGACGAGGCCGCGATCGAGAAAATATTTCAGGTTATAGAGATGGCTGGTGTCATAGCATTCGAATTCGAAGCGCGTGCCCAGCGGCGACAATGTGGTCAGTAGATGTTCGATGTCGGCATAGGTGTTCTTGAACACCAGGTCGCGCGATGCTTCGAGCGCGGCGGGTTCCCAGTCATGCTTGAACGACTTGTAGCGATCCAGCATCGGGAACAGACCAAAGCCCATAGTCCCCATATTGAGGCTGGCCACTTCCGGGGCGAAAGTCTGGGCGGGACGGATCCGTTCCTGCACCGTCATGGAGGGGTGCCCGCCCGTTGTCAGGTTCAATACGGCGTCGGTACGCTGCTTAATGACTTTAAGGAAGGGTTCGAACAGGTCGGGATTCTGGTCCGGCCGCCCATCGACGGGATTGCGCGCATGCAGGTGGATGATGGCGGCGCCCGCCTCCGCCGCACCGACTGCCGATGCCGCGATCTCCTCCGCCGTCACGGGCAGATAGGGCGACATGGACGGCGTGTGAATTGCGCCTGTAATCGCGCAGCTGATGATGACCTTGCGTTTTGCCATGATATTTCCTTTCGCGCAGATTGCGCCGGTCGCAGGTTGCGCGAGCGGCGCAATCTATCCTTCGATAGGAAGCGGCGCGCGCTTCAGGGCAGAATGCCGAGCTGCCGGGCTCGCAGAACCGCCTGCGGCCGACGGCGCACGCCCAGCTTGTCGTAGATTTGCTGCATATACCATTTGACCGTGCCTTCGGTCAGGCCGAGACGATCGCCGATTTCCCGGTTGCGCAGGCCTCCGCTCACCATCGTTAAAATATCTACTTCCCGGTTGGCGAGGCGCCCGGTCAGTCCGAAATCATCCTCCTCTTCTTCATCCGCTTCGATCTGCGGTCCCCGCCTCAACATCGACACAAGGCGGACGGCGAAGCGATCAGCCGGCGTTTCCAGTTCCGGCCCCTGCGAATAGGCTTCGATGATGAGAGACGCGATGACTTCTCCCTCATCGACGAAAACCCGCACCCAGCCGGCCGGTTCGGCCATCTCTACGGCAGCGCGAACGGCCCTGCGCGCCTCGGATCGGTTGCCCTGAAGCACCGCGATTTCCGCCAGCAGCAATTCGAAGATCACGGCGGACCGGACCGCTCCCGCGCGCTTGACGAATTCCAGCCACCGATAGGCGACCTTGCGCGCTCGACCGAGCCGATGGCGCTGCATCTCGATCCTGAGCCAGGCGATCGCGATATTCTCATTGCGCCGTGTCGGGTGCAGGGTGGGAATGGGTTCGCCGTCCAGTTGCGGATCGCCGGCCAGGAAATGCTGCTCTGCCTCGTCGATCTGCCCCGCCTTGATCAAAAGCCGCACCTCTTCGGCCACGATGAAGGAGCGCAGACGATCAAGCCCACATTCGATCGCCACGAGATGGGCATCGTTAAGCGTCGAAAGCGCGCTGGGCAGATCGCCCCTTGCCGCCCGCAGGCGCGCGCTGACCAGATAGCCGGACGCCATCTGGTCAGAAAATCCCCATTGCCGCACGACTGGCAGATATTGGTCCGCAAGCTCCGCCGCCTGTTCCAGGTCGCCTGCATCATAGAGAAGTTCGGCCAACGGCAACGCAGGAAGCGCGGCCAGACCGGAACCTGCGCCATGGATTTCAACAGCTAACGCGAAGGCCTCTTCCAGAAAACGTCGCGCCAAGGGAATCTTGCCCTGCGCCATCATGGTCGGCGCGACCGAGGCCTTCAGGGCGATGGATGCGAAGGCCGAGCCGGGACGCGACAGAGCGCGGCTGGTTTCCGCCTCCAGCTTAAGCATGTCCTGAAAATGATACAGTTCGCGCCGCGCCGACATGAGCTGCGCCAGCAAGGTGCAGCTTAGATAGGCATGGCTGTCGGCCAGTTCGGCGAGCAGCGGCTCCGAATCGGCCTCGACCCTGACCATGTCGTCTCGCGCCGCCGCGAGCATAACGAAGCGATGGCGTATCAGCAGGTCCAGTTGCTCGATTTCGTGCGCGGGCAAGGACTGTGCCTCGCGCTTCGCCTCACAGGCCTGCCGCGCGGCGGAAATCAGCCTGTCAGCCGACGAAAATGCCAGTTGGCGGATACGTCTCCAGGCCAGAGCCAGGAGCAGATTAGGCCGTTCGGCCAGGATCGGCCAGGGCAGTTCCGCGCCGAGTTCGTCGATGCGGTAGAGATAGCCCGAGTAGGTCAGCCCCTCGGCCAAGCGATCCAACTGGTCGGCGAGAAACGCCTTGTCCCCGCTCAGCCGCGCATGTTCGATCGCCAGGGCAAGCTGGCCGGCTTCGGCAAAATATTCGCTCGCCCGACGATGCATGACGGCAGCGCGGTCCGGCGCCCGATCGATCAGTCGGCCCAACACCATTTCGCGGAACAGCCGGTGATAGGCATAGCGGCTATGTTCCTGATCAATCGCGTTCAGAAACAGGCCTTCACGAAAGACATGGTCCAGCATCGCGCGCGCATTTTCGTCGCCGGTGACCGCGGCGCAAGCGGAGGGCGTCAATTCATCAAGGATCGAGGTGTCGACGAGGAAGCGGCGGACGTCGTCGGGCTGCAAACTTAACACTTCATCATGAAAATATTCGGCAAATTCGGGACGCAGACCAGTCAGCCGGAGCTTGACCGCACTGTCGCTGGTGCGGCGATAGAGATCGCAGGCAATAACGATACCGGAAACCCAGCCCTGGGTATCGCCCACAATGTCCTGAAGGTCGCGCGAATCCACCGGCGACCCGATTGACCGCGTGACCAGTTCCGTCGCTTCCGCCAAGGTGAAGGACAGATCGGCGACGCCCACTTCAACCAGAAATCCGAGCGCACGCATTCGCGCCAGCGACAGGCCGACAGTACCGCGCGCGGCGATGATGATGGTCAATGCGTCGCGCGCGCTCGATGATAGTTGCGCCAAAAATTCCAGAATGGGCTTGGCCAGAAACTGCGCGTCATCCACAATGATGACCGGCTTTGCACTGCCCATCGTCGCGAGGGCGGATAGCCAGCTTTCGTCGGAGGCGTCACTGTCCAGCGCATCCCACGGCATACCGGCCGCAATACCAGCAGCCTTGAGCGCTTGGAGAAAGGACCGTTTACTTTCTATGCCTGCCCTGGCCGCGAGCCATAAAACGGGGCGCCCCTGCGCCCTGAGTTCATCCGCCCAAAACAGCATTGCGGTCGTTTTTCCGCTCCCAGCCGGCGCAGACACCACGGTCATGCGCGACTGCGCCACTCTTTCCGTCAGCGCCACCAATGCGGCACGCCGGATCGGCATATGAGTCGAACGCGGCGGCACGATAGCTGTGGGCACAACGGTCATGCTCTTCTCTCCTAGCGCGGTTGGCGCGATTCGTTTGTTATGCGAAATATATTCTGCGCAATGAATCTATAACGCAATCCCTTTTTCCTATCGGCAGATAGGTTCCCAATGAGATGGAAAAATGTCCAGCTTTCCACCCAGGAAGCCAAGGTCGTTATGCAGCCAGCGTTGCCATACAGACCGCGGCGCCGAGCAGGATATTAGGAAAGGTTGACCATGAAGGCCCTTTATCTCGAACGGATCGACGGCCCCGAATCCGTCGTGGTGGCGGAAGTCGACACGCCAGTGCCCGGTCCGGGAGAGGTGCGTGTCGCGCTGCGGGCCGCATCCATAAACCATCGTGAACTGTTCATCACCCACGGACAATATCCCGGCATGACGGTGCCGATCACGCTGGGCTGTGATGGTGCGGGCGTCGTCGACATGATCGGCGAGGGCGTCACCGGCGTCCGCGAGGGCGATGAGGTTGTGCTATATCCTGCACGCAACTGGGGGCCGAACCGCCACGCGCCGGCCGCCGATTTCGGCCTGCTCGGTATGCCCTTCGCCGGCACGATCGCCGAATATATCAGCGTGCCGGTCGACAATCTGGCGCCCAAGCCGGCCTTCATGAGTTTCGAGGAAGCCGGAGCCATGCCGCTGACGGCGCTGACCTCGTGGCGCGCACTTATGTTCAAGGGACGGCTGGAAGCGGGAGAGACGCTGCTCATCAGCGGCGTAGGCGGCGGCGTGGCCACGTTCGGCCTGGCCTTTGCAGTGGCCAAGGGCGCCAATGTCTATGTCACCGGCGAAAACCAGGACGTGATCGATCGTGCCGTGGCAATGGGGGCGAAGGGCGGTCTGCTGTACACCGATCCCGACTGGCGCAAGCAGGTCGGCAAACTTACCGGCGGCATCGACGTGGTGCTGGACGGCGCGCCATCGCCCAGCTTCGCCAATTATGTCCGCGCCATCAATCCGGGCGCGCGGATCGTCATCTACGGGTCTACCGCCGGCAACGAGATCAAGTTCAACGCCACCGACATCTTCCTCAAGAGCGCCAGCATCGTCGGCAGCCAGGTCGGCGATCCTCAGGACTTCAAGGAAATGCTCGCTTTTGCCGAGCAACATGCAATCAAGCCGGTGATCGAGGCGACCTATCCGCTTGCCCAGGCCAAAGAGGCGCTTCTGCATCTGCGCGACCAGCACAAGTTCGGCAAAGTCGTGGTGACGATGTGAGCGATCTGTTCAGCCTGACCGGCAAGAAGGCGCTGGTCACCGGCGGCGCGCAAGGTCTGGGCCGCATGATCGCCGAAGGTCTGCTGCGGGCTGGCGCGACAGTCGCGATCACATCCCGCAAGGCCGACATCTGCGAAGATGCCGCCCGGGAGATGGCCACGCTGGGATCGTGCATCCCCCTCCCCGCTGACCTGTCGACGCCCGAGGCGGCGGTCGACCTCGTCGCCCGTTATCGCGAAGCGGTCGGCGAATGCCATATATTGGTCAACAATGCGGGCAAGACCTGGGGCGGGCCGATCGACAGCTTCCCCGACAAGGCCTGGCCGGGCGTGATGGCCGTGAACGTCCAGACGCCGTTCACCATGGTCCGGGAACTCCTGCCCGAACTCAGCGCGTCCGGAAAGGCTGGCGATCCGGCGCGGGTGATCAACATCGGTTCGGTCGCGGGGATGAAGACAGAGCGGCTCAGCGCGTACAGCTATGCCGCGAGCAAGGCTGCGGTCCATATGATGACGCGCGATCTGGCCGGCGATTTGGCGGCGCGTAACATCACCGTCAATGCGGTCATTCCCGGCTTCTTCCCAACCAAAATGACGGCGCATATGCGGGATGAGGATCAGGTCGATCCTGCCCTGCTGGCGCATATTCCGCTCCAACGTCTAGGTTCGCCGGACGATATTGCAGGCATCGTCATTTTCCTGTGTTCGCGCGCGGGCGCTTATGTCACCGGCGCACAGATTCCGGTTGACGGCGGGGTCGTTGGCTGCGGCTGAAATAAGCCCCCCACCCTCGCGGCCGGTAAAGAAAGATATTCGCCATGATGATCGACCTCGCCATGCTGGCGGACCGCCTCGCGATCGAGGAATGCCTCTATCGTTACGCCCATCTGGTAGATTCGATGCAGTTTCACCGCATTGCGGAGGAAGTGTTCACGGAGGATGGATCGATCGACTTTGGCAGCGCGCGTTCCGTGGGGCGTGAGGCCATCCATGCCCAGTGCATGGGTTATCAGGGCGCTCTAATGGGCTGTTCGCATAACATCACCAATGTGGTGATAGAGGTGAACGGCGACGAAGCGCGCGCAGCCAGCCGCGTCATGGCATGGCAGTGGTTCGATATCCCCGATGCCGATCCGCTGCGCCCCACCGACCTTCTCGCCGTGGGCGGCTATGAGGACAGGCTGCGGCGCACGGCCGAGGGATGGCGGATATATGAGCGGCGGGGGATCAATTTCGGCACTGGCATCGGCGCCGGATCCGTACCCGATCCCATGCGTTCCATCTTTCTGGCCATGCAGGGTCGCACGCCTGGCTGGCCCGCCTGACCGAGGGCGGGCGCCAAGGCCCGCCCATCATATCGTCAGAGTTTCCAGCCCCCGCCCGCGACGATCACCTCGCCGGTGATATAATCGGCTTCGGGCAGGCATAGCAGGTAGACGGCGCCGGCGGCTTCTTCCGGCGTGCCGGCGCGGCCCAGCGGAATGCCCTTTTCCATGGCTTCCAATATTTCGTCGCTGACGCCGGCCTTGATGTCCCGACCCTTGACGCTGATGGTCGTGCTGCCCGCCTCGCCCGCGGTCATGCGCGTCATGATGGCGCCGAAAGCCACCGCGTTGACGGTGACATTATGTCGCCCCCATTCCTTCATCACCGTCTTGGTGAGACCGACGATCCCCGCCTTGCCCGCCGCATAGCCCGACTGACCGGCATTGCCGCCAAGACCTGCCACGGACGATATATTGATGACCGTCCGGCGTGTGGCCCGACCATGTTCGGCGGTCTCCTTCTTCGCCGCGGCGGCGATCACCGGTTGCGCGGCGCGCAATATACGGAAAGGGGCATTGAGATGAACATCGAGCATGGCCATCCACTGCTCGTCGCTCGTCTTTTGAAGAACCGAATCCCAAGCATAGCCCGCATTGTTCACGATGATGTCGATCGTGCCGAAATGCGCGACCGCCGCTCCCACAAATTTGTCGCCGAAATCGGCATCCGTCACGTCGCCCACGCACACCACGGCGCGGACGCCAAGGCTTTCGATTTCACTCGCCGTCGCATTTGCCACATCCTCGTCCAGGTCGTTCACCACGACATGGGCGCCGGCGCTTGCCAGTTTCAGTGCGATAGCCTTCCCTATGCCCCGTCCAGAGCCGGACACCAGTGCGACCTTGCCATCCAATATATTCACGTCAATACGTCCCGTTCTTCCTTGAAACCACCGATGCGGGCCTCGCCGCCATCAATAACGATGCTATTCCTGTCGGGCACGCTGGCCCGAAACCATACGGTGTCACCAGTGCGCCAGATTTCGGTCCGAACCGTTTCACCCGGCCAGACCGGCGCGGTAAAACGCACCCGCATGTCGGTCAACAAACCCGGATCGCCATCGCAGCACAGATGGATCAGCGCGCGACCGACCAGCCCCATGGTGGCGAGGCCATGCAGTATCGGCCGATCGAAGCCCGCCGCCTGCGCCGTGCCCCGGTCGATATGCAGGGGGTTACGGTCGCCGGTCAGGCGATAGAGCATCGACTGATTGGCGGCCGTCGGCAGGTCGAGACAGGCGCCTGCGGGCGCATCCGGCATGACAATCGGCGCAGGCCCATCAAGATTTGACGGCCCGCCAAAACCGCCCGCGCCTCGCAAGACCCACACTTCCTCCATTTCGGCGATCGGCCGGTCCGTCGGCGTGGTTATGACACGTTTTGCCCGCACGAGAGCGGACTTGCCTAAACCCTTGTCCGCGAGACCGATAATTTCGATCCGGCCGTTGACCAACTGGCCCAGTTCGAGCGGCCGAACCAGTTTCAGCGTCTGCTCGCCATGCAGGATGCGCGGCCAATCCCAGCCCAGTTCCGGCGCCATCGGCCAGAAGCCGGGTGTTCCCAGAACCAGCGCCATGGTCGGCAAAACGGCCTGATCGCGTTCGAAGACCAGATGCCGTTCATCGATCGCGCCCAGCCCGGCGCCGACACCCAGCGCGTAGAGAATAGCGGATCGCGGATCACAGACATCCTGCGCTTCCGGCACCCGGAAGCCGCGTAATTGTTCGACATCAAGCATTCGACTCATCCCCGGCTTTGCGGTCAGGACAGCTTGCGCTCGTCCAGGCCCAGTCCGCGACCGATGATTTCGCGCATGATTTCCGACGTTCCAGCGAAGATGCGGCTGATGCGGGCGTCGGTATACATGCGGCTGATGCGATATTCTTCCATATAGCCCGCCCCGCCATGAAGCTGGACGCATTCGTCCATCACCCGGCCTTCCAGTTCGCTGGTCAGCAGTTTGGCCGCCGACGCGTCTTCTGCGGTCAACTCGCCCGCGTTGAGCAGCATCACGCACTGGTCGACATAGGTCTGAAGCGCGTCCAGTTCGGCCCGCATCGAAGCCATCTTGAACCGCGTATTCTGGAACGCGCCAATCGGCTTTCCGAAGGCCCGGCGTTCCTTCACATAGTCGAGCGTGATGTCGAATGCGGTCTGCGCCGTCGCCATGAAGCCGATGGCCGCGACCAGCCGCTCCTGCGCCAGGAAGCGGGCGAGATATTTGAAGCCTTGGGCCGGATCGCCCAGCACATTCCCCTTGGGCACCCTGACATCGTTGAAGAAGAGCTCGGCCGTGTCCTGCGCCTTAAGCCCCATCTTCGCCAGCTTGCGCCCCCGTTCGAACCCTTCCATGCCGCGTTCGACGACCATAAGGCCCAGGCCGTGGCGGCTATTGGGGTCGGTCCGCGCGGCCACGACGACCAGATCGGCCAAAATGCCATTGGAAATATAGGTCTTGGCACCGTTCAACAGCCAATGGTCGCCCTTGTCCACCGCGCTGGTGCGCATACCCGCCAAGTCGCTGCCGGTGGACGGTTCCGTCATCGCGACGGCCAGAATCTTCTCGCCGCTGACGATGCCTGGCATCCAGCGGTCCTTCTGTTCGTCGGTGCCGAGCTTGGCGATATAGGGCGCGACCAGATCATTATGCAGATTGATGTAGAAGCCTATGTCGCCATGGCGCATATTCTCCTCGATGATGATCTGCTCGAAGCGGAAATCGTCGATCCCCGCCCCGCCATATTTCTCGTCCGCCCAGGTGCACAGCAAGCCCTGCTCGCCCGCCTTCAGGAACAGCTCACGGTCGACCATGCCCTGCTCGCGAAAACGTTCGGCGTGAGCGCCCACCTCCGTCGTCATGAACTTGACGACGGAGTCGCGGAACTGCTCATGCTCCTGCTCGAAAATCAGGCGCTTCATGCCGGCATCGGCTCCTTGACCCTGGTTTCGCTCGCGGGCGTGTAGAAATCCTCACCCTTTGCCGCCTTGTCGCGCAGCCATGCGGACGGCAGGAAGCGCGGGCCATAAAGCTGCGCGAGCCTATCGGATTCCTCAACGAACTTCTTAATGCCGATCGTGTCAATGTAGCTGATCGTCCCGCCGGTCCAGGCCGGGAAACCCCAGCCGTAGATCGCACCCAGATCGGCGTCCTGCGGAGTTTCCAGCACATTTTCCTCCAGGCAGCGGGCGGTTTCCATCGCCTGCGCATAGAGATAGCGCTTCTTCAGTTCCTCGACATCCCAGTCCTGCTTGACCGGGAAATGATCGGCCAGGCCCTTCCACAGATGCTTCTTGCCGCCTTCGGGATAATCATAGAACGCCCCGCCGGTCTTCCGGCCGGACCGGCCGATCTCGTCCTTCATCCGCCGCATGACGGCAGTGCCGGCGGGTGGCGTATATTTATCGCCTTCCTCGGCGATCGCCTGGTCGACGATCTTGAGCGGCAGGTCGAGCGTCAGTTCGTCCAGCAGCGCCAGCGGCCCGACCGGCATGCCGACGGCCTTGGCCGCGTTTTCGATCACCGCGGGGGGAACGCCCTCCGCCAGCATCGCCGCGCCTTCGTGGATCAGCATCTGGAACACGCGGCTGGTGTAGAAGCCACGGCTGTCGTTGACGACGATCGGCGTCTTGCGCAACTGCGCGATGAAGTCGAGGCCCTTGGCCAGCGTCTCCTTGCTGGTCTGCTTGCCCATGATGACCTCGACCAGCCCCATGCGGTCGACCGGCGAGAAGAAGTGCAGGCCGATGAACTGATCCGGGCTCCGCGACGCCTGGGCGAGCTGCGAGATCGGCAGGGTCGAGGTGTTGGACGCGAAAATGGCCTGTGCCGGCAGCACCGCTTCGGCCTTCTTCGTGGTTTCGGCCTTGATCGCCGTATCCTCGAACACCGCTTCGACCACCATGTCGCAGCCATCGAGCAGCGCGAAGTCGTCGGTCGGGGTGATGCGGGCGAGCACGGCGTCCGCCTTGTCCTGCGTCAGCTTGCCCTTTTCGACCAGCTTGCCCAGCACCTTGGCCGAATAGTCCTTGCCCTTCTGCGCGGTCGCGGTGTCGCGGTCGATGAGAACGACGTCGATACCCGCATTGGCGGACACGAACGCAATGCCCGCGCCCATCATGCCCGCGCCCAGCACACCCACTTTCTTCGCTTCAAACTTCGGGAAGCCTTCGGGACGACGCGCGCCCTTTTCGGCCGCCTGCTTCGAAATGAAGGTGGTGCGGATGATGTTGCGCGCGACCGGATCGGTCAGCAGCTTGGCGAAATATTTCCCCTCCACCGCCAGCGCCTTGTCAAAGGGCAACTGCAAGCCGTGGAACACCGAGTTCAGGATCGCGGCGGGCGCAGGTTGATTGTAACCCCCCTTGGCCAGGCCACCTGTATACATCATGTAGGCGGCCGAATCCTCAGGGACGGTCATGCCCTTCTTCTGCGGCGGCGTCCAACCCTTGACGTCCCAGGGCTTGACCGGATCAGGCCCGGTCGCAAGCCACGCCTTGGCCGCGTCGATCAGCTTGTCCGCCGGGACGACCTCGTCCACGATCTTGAGCTTGAGCGCTTCCTGCGGCCCCACCGAGCGGCCCGACAGCAGCAGGTCTAGCGCGATCTTCATGCCCGCGATAATGCCCAACCGCACGGTGCCGCCCGATCCGGGCAGCAGACCGACATTGACTTCGGGCAAACCGACCTGCGCCTTGGCATCATCCACCAGGATGCGCCGGTGGCACGCCAGCGCCAGCTCGAAACCGCCGCCCAGCGCCAGGCCGTTGATCGCCGCCACCCAGGGCTTGCCCGATTGTTCGATGGCACGATGCATGTCGGTGGCGCGCTTCGAAAAGGCATAGGCTTCCTGCGGCGTCAGCGTGCCGAACCCGTTCACCAGCTGCTTGAGGTCCGCACCGGCCATGAACGTCTTCTTGGCCGACGTCAGGATGACGCCCTTGATGCTTTCGTCCGCGACAATCTGCTTCGTCGCCGCTTCCATGTCGGCGATGAAAGCGTCGTTGACGACGTTCATCGAGCCTTCGGCATCGAGGGTCAGGATCGCAAAGCCGTCCTCGGCCTTTTCCAGTCGCATAGTCTTCATGGGATGTCCCGCTCTAAAGTTCTGTGCGCGCTCAAACGCGCTCGATGATGGCAGCCGTGCCCAGGCCGTTGGCCGCGCACAGGGTGATGAGGCCGGTTTCCGCGTTGCGCCGCTCCAGCTCGTCCAGCACGGTGCCCAGGATCATCGCGCCGGTCGCGCCCAGCGGATGACCCATCGCGATCGCCCCGCCATTGACGTTGATCTTGTCGTCGGGGACGTTCAGCTCCCGCTGGAAGCGCATCACCACGCTGGCGAAGGCTTCGTTCAGTTCCCAGAGATCAATATCCTTCTCGGTCATGCCGGCCGCCTTGAGCGCCTTGCGAGAGACCGCCGCCGGCGCCGTCAGCATGATCGTCGGCTCAGACCCAATATTGGCGTAGGACCGGATGCGGCCGCGCGGCTTGAGGCCTGCCTTTTCCCCAAATTCCTTCGACCCGACAAGAACCAGCCCGGCGCCGTCGACGATACCGGAGCTGTTGCCGCCATGATGGACATAGTTCAGCTCTTCAATTTCAGGATATTTGGCCTTCACCACTGCCTCGAACCCGGCCTTGCCGAACCCTTCGAACGCGGGCTTGAGCTTGGCGAGGCTTTCCAGCGTGGTGCCGGGCCGCATATGCTCATCATGATCTAGCACCACGTCGCCCAGCACATCCCTGATCGGCACGATGGCATTTTTGAAGTATCCATTTTCCCAGGCATAAGCGGCCTTGCGCTGGCTCTCGACGGCGAAACGGTCAACATCCTCGCGCGTAAAACCGTCGAGCGTCGCGATCAGGTCGGCGCCAATGCCCTGCGGCGCGTAGTAATTGCTGTACGCAACCGACGGATCGGACGTCCAAGCACCAGAGTCATACCCCATGACCGTGCGGCTCATCGACTCAACGCCCCCGCCGATGCCGGCCTGGATCATGCCCGAATGGACCTGCGCCGCGATCAGGCTGACAGCGTCCAGCCCGGTGGCGCAGAAGCGATGGATCTGCTGGCCTGCGACCGTCTGGGCATAGCCGGCTTGCAGAACCGCCGCGCGCGCCAGCACGCCGCCCTGTTCACCGACGGGCTGGGCCATGCCGATGATCACATCGTCGAGCAGTCCAGTGTCGAGATCATTGCGGCTCTGCAGCGCCTTCAACAGCTGCGTCGCCATTTCGACAGAGGTGATCTCGTGCAGCGCGCCATCGGGGCGGCCCTTCCCGCGCGGCGTCCGGACATGATCGTAGACATAGGCTTCCATCGTGAATTCCCGCACAGTGATACAAAATCTCTGCCCTTGCTCTTGGACCCGGAAGGCAAAGCTGCACCTATCCAACGAAAGGCGCAGGCAGAGACGATGACTGCAATCTGATGATCATCGATAGCTGACCGGCACTTTTAGGAGCGGACATCCGTGGTCACACAAGGCGAAGATTGCGCCCCATTCCGTATTTCTGCAACCACTCTGGGCGATCTGCTTCTCAACGGGTGGGACAAGGCATCCGACAAGGAAGCATTGGTATTCCCGGGAGAACGCAAGACATATGACGATGTCGTACAGAGCGTCCTGAAACGCGCGCGCGGCCTGAAGGCGCTGGGCATCGCGCGCGGCGACCATGTCGGCATCCTGTTGCCGTCCAGCATCGAATTTGTCGAAACCCTGTTCGCCAATGCGATGTGCGGCGCCGTGTCAGTGCTGATGAACGCACGGTACAAGGCGCCCGAGATGGCCTATGTCGCGCACAATGCCGATCTGGCGGCGATCATCACCAATGATATGATCAGTGAGCATATCGATTTCGGTCGACGGCTGGTTGAGGCTTTCCCCGACCTGCCCGATGCCGCGGACTCCTCCTCACTCACGCTTGCGGGCGCGCCGCTGCTCAAGCGGATCGTGATGCTGGGTGGCCATTCGGTCCCCGGTTTCGTCGATCAGGCCACGTTCGACGCAGCGGTGCATCAGGTGGAGGAAGTGGAGATACACGCTACCCGCCTGACCGTCAGGGTCCGCGACACCGCGATGATCCTGTATACGTCCGGGACGTCGGCCAATCCCAAAGGGTGCCTGCTCAGTCACGAGGCGGTCACCCGGGAGGCATCGAATCTCGCTCGCTATCGCTGGTCCTTCCAGCCCGACGAGCGCGCCTGGTCGCCGCTGCCTTTATTCCATATCGCTGCGATGCTCTGCATGCTGGGCGCGATCGACGTGGGCGGCACCTTCATCGGCCAGCCGCATTTCGATGCCGGGGAGAGTCTGCGGCAGATCGAGGATGAACGGGTGACGATGATGTTCCTGCCCTTCGTCACTTTCCATCAGGCCATGATCACCCATCCCGACTGGGCCAAGACCGACATGTCGTCGGTGCGCCTGCAAAATAGCTGCTTCGCCTTCATGCCTGATCGCGTAGGCCAGGCCTATCGGGAGAAAGCCCCAAACATGCTCCAAGTGGGCACCATGGGCATGACCGAGGCGACCGGCATCGTCACCACGGGCGGCTATGCGATGGAACCGGAAATGGGCTTCAAGAAACTTGGTTTCCCCCTTGCGGGCATAGAGATGAAGATCGTCGATCCCGAAACCGGCGAGGAAAAGGGCGTGGACGAACGCGGCGAAATCCTCATTCGCGGCTACAATCTGTTCGACGGCTATTACAAGGACCCGCAGAAGACCGCAGAGGCGCTCGATGCCGATGGCTGGTATCATAGCGCCGATATCGGCTCGATCGACGAACATGGCCACGTCATGTTCCACGGCCGGTTCAAGGATATGCTGAAAGTGGGCGGGGAAAATGTCGCGGCGGCCGAGGTCGAAGCGGTGCTGGCCACCCATCCGGCGGTTCGTCTCGCGCAGGTCGTCGGGCTGCCGGACGAGCGGCTGGCGGAAATCCCCGCGGCCTACATCGAACGCGAAGGCGATGTGGAGGTCGAGGCGGAGGAGCTCATCGCCTATGCCCGGCAGCGCCTCGCTTCCTTCAAGGTTCCGCGGCATATCCGTTTCATCGACGAATGGCCGATGTCGGCATCGAAAATCCAGAAGTTCAAGCTGCGCGGCGCGTTGATGGACGAACTGGGCCTGAAGGACTGAAACACGGCGCATCGACGCCATGAAAGTGTAGGGAGAGTGACATGCGGGTGATCATCACGGGTGCTGCAAGCGGCATCGGCAGAGCCTGCGCCGAACTGCTGGCGGCCGGGTCGATGATTCCGGGTGAACACCGGATGCTGCTCGCGGATCGGGATGCCGCCAATCTGCAGGTGGTGGCCGATGCGGTCGGCCCCGCCGCCGCGACCTGCGTGGTCGATCTGGCCGAACCGGATTGCGGCGACCGGATTGTCGCGGCGGCGCTCGCGCATATGGATGGGATCGACGCCGTCATCAGCAATGCCGGCATCATCATGGGCGGCGCGCTGGTTGAACTGCCGATCAGCGATTTCGATCGCATCTTCGCCATCAACACCCGCTCGTCCTGGCTGTTGGGCAAGGCGGCCCATCTTCACCTGAAAGAGAGCAAGGGCGCCTTCGTCGCGACCGCGTCCATGTCGGCCACCCAGCCTACGCCCGCGCTTGGCTTTTATTCCTCCAGCAAGGCCGCCTTGTTGATGATGATACGCCAGCTCAGCATCGAATGGGGTCCGGACGGTATCCGATGCAATACGGTGTCGCCCGGCCCCACCTACACGCCGATGACCGCTGCGGGATATGAAGATCCGTCGCGGCGCGACCAGCGGGAAGCCAATATTCCCCTGCGCAAACTCGGCGTGGCCGAGGATGTCGCGCAGGCGATCCTGTTTCTGATCGGCCCTCATGCAAGCCACATCAGCGGTGTCGACCTGCTGGTCGATGGCGGTATGAGCAACATGCTGATGCCCGCCAGCGGCGGTGGCACCGGTCAGAACCGGCAGAGCTGATATGGGATCAGAGGGCCCGATCCGCGCCAGCCGCCCATTCGATATCGGTCCCGCCCCGCGCATTCTGCGGGTCGATCAGCAGCCGCGCCGTCGCCATCAAATGGTCCGTCAGCAGCGCCTCGGCGCGGTCGGCGTCCCGCGCGAGCGCCGCGTCGACGATCTGCGCATGTTCATGAACCAGATCCCGGTCGCCATGGGCCAAAGGCACGGTGAGATAGCGATAGCGTTCCGACTGGGCATAGAGCCAGTCGCGCATCTTGAGCAACCATGGACTGTCGCACGCGGCGACCAGGGCGTGATGGAAGGCCGCATGGGCGTCGGCATAATCCTCGTTCAGACGGGCCGCCTCTCGCGGGTCGCGGGTCGGGGTCTTGCTCAACCTATGGGCTGCGCTGACGATCGAGGCTTCCCAATCCAGGCTTCCCTTCTCGATGGCGCGCCGGAGACATTGCCCCTCAATATCGCTGCGGACCCTAACCAGATCCGTCAGATCGCCGATCGATATCGGCGTCACCCGAAATCCCCGCGCATCGTCCTGCGTCACAAAGCCCTCGGACGTGAGCCGCGACAGGGCTTCGCGCACCGCCCCGAGACTGAAGCCCTGCGTTTCCGTGATATCCTTGATGTTGATTTTGGCGCCGGGCACCAGCCGACAGGTCAGGAGATCGTCGCGCAATTGCCGGTAGGCGCGTTCGGTCAGGCTCAGCTTTTTGGTCATCGCAAGAGCTATATCAGCTTCGTCACCCATGGCAATTCGACAGGATGTATTTTATAGCTTGAAATATATTTCATTCAATTCCATGCCTGCGGTTCGGTGGGTTGGACAGATTCTCAGGAGGTTTGCATATGCGGTTGGCCAAGGTGACACAGAACGGGGCGGTCGGTCTGGCAGTGGACACGGGCGCGGGCGTCAAGGCGCTGTTCGGCGACGCTGCACTCTATGATCTGGATGCGCTGATCGCCAGCGGCGGCAGCGCCCTGACGGATGCCGGCGCGAAAGTCAGCGCAGAGGGCGAGGAAGTTCAGGTTGAAGACCTCACTTTCCTGCCGCCCCTCGTCAAGGCGCCCAAGATCCTCTGCCTGGGTCTCAACTACAAGGATCACGCGGCCGAAGGCGGATTCACCGTACCCGAATTCCCGACGGTATTCGGTCGTTTCAATTCGAGCCTCATCGGCCATGGCGCACCGATCATCAAACCGCCCTGTTCCGATCAACTCGATTATGAGGCGGAAATGGTCGCGGTCGTCGGCAAGGGCGGCAAGAATATCAGCAAGGACGACGCGCTGTCGCATATCGTCGCCTATTCGGTGTTCAACGACGGTTCGATCCGCGACTATCAGCTCAAGACGCCGCAGTGGACGGTCGGCAAGAATTTCGACGATACCGGCGCCTTCGGCCCCTGGCTGGTAACGGCCGACGAACTGCCTGCGGGCGGTGCCGGCCTCAAGATCGAAACCCGCCTCAACGGCCAGGTGGTGCAGAGCGCGAACACCTCCGACATGGTGTTCGATGTCGTCGACACGGTCGCCCTCCTCTCCACCTGCTTCACGCTGGAAGCGGGCGACGTCCTGGTCATGGGAACCCCGTCGGGCATCGGCCTTGCCCGCAAGCCTCCGCTGTTCATGAAGGATGGCGATGTGTGCGAAGTGGAAATCGAGAAGATCGGCCTGTTGGTGAACCCCATCAAGGCAGCATGATCGAAAGGCCGGCGCCGTCTTGTCGGCGCCCAGCCAGCCAAGGAGCGAAGGATGAACCAGAACAGCCCGTCGGGACGCCGCGCCAATAGTTTGGGCGTCCATTCCATCGATCATTTCGCGGTCGAAGTGCCCGATCTGGAAGCCGCGCGGACATTCTACACGCTCTTCGGGCTCGACGTCCGCGAGCGGGATGACACGCTGGAATTATATGCGTTCGGCAATCCGCATCGCTGGGCCGTGCTGAGCCAGGGCGGCGACGCCAAGCGGCTGCGCTATCTGAGCTTCGGCATCTATCCGGACGAAGCGGACGCCTTTGCCGCTCATCTCGACGGCTGCGGCGTCACACGGATCGATCCGCCCGAAGGCGCGGAAGCCGACGGCATCTGGTTCGCAGGCTTCGATGGCCTGCCGATCAACGTCCGCGTCGCAGACAAGGCGACGCCATCGGAAAAGAGCCATTTCACTTTCGTCAGCGCGGCGCCGGGCCAATCCGGCGCGATCCCTAACAGCAAAGCGCCCAAGGTTCACCCCCGCCGCCTTTCGCATTTCGCGATCTTCGCGACCGACGTGAATGCCGCGATCGACTTCTATGAGAAGACGCTCGGCCTGCGCCTGTCCGACAAGAGCGAGCCGGCCGTCGCCTTCCTGCACGGCCCCCATGGCAGCGATCATCACCTGCTGGCCCTCGTCCTATCCGATCGACGCGGCATGCATCACAATAGCTGGGACGTCGGGTCGGTGATGGAAGTGGGCTTGGGCGGCGCGACCATGGCCCGGGCCGGCTATGGCCCCAACTGGGGCGTGGGCCAGCATGTATTGGGCGCCAATTATTTCTATTATGTGCGCGATCCTTGGGGCAGTTTCAGCGAATATTCGGCCGATATCGACTTCATCCCGCATGACGTCGACTGGCCGGCCGCCAACCATGCGCCAGAGGACAGCATGTTCCTGTGGGGACCCGATCCATTCCCCGAATTCATCCAGAACACTGAACCGGCGGAGGCCTGATCGTCATGACCACATTCCTACTTCTTCACGGCGGCGGCATGGGCGGCTGGACATGGAAATATGTCCGCGAAATTCTGGAGGCCGGGGGCCACAAGGTCTACACGCCGACCTTCACCGGCTTTGGCGAGCGCGAGCATCTGATCGGCCGCGATGTGGGCAATGCGACTCATGTGCGCGACATCGTCAATGTCTTCAAATATGAGGATCTGCGCGACGTCGTGCTGGTCGCGCACAGCTATGCGGGCACGGTCGCGCCCGGCGTGATCGCGGAGGTGGGCGACCGCATCGCATCCATCATCTATCTCGACGCCATCGTGCCCCGGTCGGGGGAACGGATCGGGTCCCTCATGGGCTATGTCCCGGAAGACCAGCTCGCCGCGCTGGATGCGATGCTCGAAGCAGGCGAAGGCCCGGTAGGGTCGGGCGTGCATGAAATGCAGCGGGCGGCGGCCAAGGAGCACCCCCATCTCATGGACCCGGCGCGGGAGAAATGGCTGCTCGACAATTTGTCGGACCAGCCGATGAAGGCGACCGCCTGCGTCATCCCCGTAGGTGCCGAGGCGATTGACCGGCCCGTCGACTATATCGCGGCGGCCGTAACGGTGATGACGGCGATGCACGACCGGGCGCGCGAACTGGGCTGGATCATCCATGACCATCCGGGCGATCACGCCCTGCTGGTGGGCGATCCGGAGGGAACGACCGACCTTATTCTGAAGATTTCCGGCGCGGGAGCTTCGGCATGAATGCGGCCGAGCTGTTCTCGGTACAGGACCGCGTCGCCGTCGTCACCGGCGGGTCTGCCGGCATCGGCCGCCATATCGCGACCGGCCTGGCCGCGGCGGGTGCCACCGTCTATATCTGTGCCCGCACGCAGGCCAAGGTGACGGCGGCCGCGGCGGAGATTTCCGCTACGACCGGCGGTCACTGCACCGGCATGGTCGCCGATCTGTCGACGCTCGCGGGGATCGAAACTCTGGTCGCGGCGGTGTCCACCCGGGAACAGGCCGTGCATGTCCTGGTGAACAACGCCGGGACCATGGCCGACGCGCCCATCGACGATTATGGCGAGGACGAATGGGATCCGGTCATCGACCTGAACCTGAAGGCCCCTTTCTTCACGCTTCGGAAATTTCTGCCCCTGCTCCGCGCGGGCGGCACGGCGGAGCGTCCCGCATCGATCATCAACATCGGGTCTGTCGGCGCGCTCAAGGTCGGGCCCAAGGAAAATTATGCCTATCAGGCGTCGAAGAGCGCAATCCACTGGATGGCGAAAGGCCTCGCCAAGCGGCTGGGCCGGGACAACATCACCGTCAACGTCATCGCACCCGGATTCTTCGAATCCGAGATGACCGTCATCACCTCCGACGAGATGCGCACGATGGTGGAATCGATGGTGCCCCGCGGCCGCGTCGGTACGCCGGAAGATCTGGCGGGCGCAGCCATCTATCTCGCCTCGCGCGCGGGCGCCTATGTCACCGGATCGGTCATCCCTGTCGAGGGAGGATTGTCGATCTGATATGATCCAACTTCATTTCGTCGCCATTGGCGGCACAATGCGCGCCTATTCCTCCACCGAGCGGGCGCTTCGCAAGGCGCTTGCCATTGCAGAGGAACGCGGCGCACGCACGACGCTGCTTGCCGGCGCGGACATCGACTTCCCGTCTTACGCGCCCGAAAATCCGGATCGTCCAGATGCGGCAAGACGCTATGTCGACATCCTGCGGTCGGCGGATGCCGTCATCATCGGCTCACCGGGTTACCACGGAGCGATCTCCGGCTTTGTGAAAAATGCGCTGGATTATGTCGAGGATATGAGCCGCGACGAGCGTTGCTATTTCGATGGTCTTCCCGTCGGCTGCGTGGCGACTGCGGCCGGCTGGCAGGCCGCGGTCGCCACGCTCCAGCAACTGCGGGTGATTACCCACGCGCTGCGGGGATGGCCGACGCCGCTGGGCATCGCCATCAACACCATCGGCGGCGAAGGCGACCCGATCGAAAACGCGCCTATCCCCGACCAGTTGGGGATGATGGTGGACCAATTGTTCAGTTTCTGCCGACGGCCTGCCCTATAGTTGGATAGGTTCGCAATGAATCTGCCGGGCGCTTAGTCGCAGTGCCACTAACGGGAACGACGATGGATTTTTCACTCACCGAGGAACAGCAGGCGTTCAGGGACATTGTCCGCCGCTGGGTCGATGCGGAAGCGCCCAAGGACTGGATGCGCGCGCTGGAAGCCGACGAAGAAAATTATCCCTATGCGCTCTGGGACAAGATCGCCGAGCAGGGATTTTTCGGGATCGGCATTCCAGAGGAATATGACGGCCTGGGCGGCGACGTCATGATGCAAATGATCTTCGCCCGCGAATTCGCGCGGACGGCCGGCGGCCTGCTGTGGGTTTGGGGCCTCACATCTTTCGGCGGGGCGAAGACGATCGGCGCGGTCGGCACGGAGGAGCAGAAGAATCGCTGGCTGCGCCCCATGGCGCAGGGCAAGCTGCGCGTCTCGCTGTCGATGACCGAACCCGACGGCGGCACCGACGTTTTGGGCGCGATGAAGACCCATGCCGAAAAGGTCGACGGCGGCTGGAAGATGAACGGCGCCAAGATGTGGACCACGGGGGCAAAGGCGGCCGACAGGCTGCTCGTCCTCGCCCGCACCGATAAAAATGCCGAGAAGAAGCATCATGGCCTCACCATGTTCTTCGTCGACGCCAAATCGCCCGGCATCACCGCCTCGCTCCTGCCCAAGCTAGGCATGCGCGCCATGGGATCGTGCGAGGTTCATTATGAGGATGTCTTCGTTCCCGACGAGGACGTACTGGGTGAGCCTGGACAGGCTTGGTATGCGATGTTGCCCACACTCAATAATGAGCGGATCATGGTGGGCGCGCAATGTCTGGGCGCGATCGACGGGGTGCTGGAAGACGCGCTGGAATATATGCTGCAACGCAAGGCGTTCGGCGGCATTATCGGCCGCTTCCAGATTTTGCAGCATTATGTCGCAGATATCGCGACATGGCAGAAGCTGACCGAGCTGTTGCTTTACAACGTCGCCTGGATGCAGAGCAACGGCATGCCGTGCGGAACCGAGGCCAATATGCTCAAGATGGTCGCCACGGAGAATGCCGTGAAGGCCGCGGACCTTGGCATCCAGATATTGGGCGGCATGGGCTATTCGGCGGAAACCGACATGCAGCGTTACTGGCGCGACCATCGCATCCTGCGGATGACGCCGATCAGCAACGAAATGGTGCGCAACACAATTGCCGAGAGCCTCGGCCTGCCGCGTTCTTTCTAAGGACAGACCATGAGCGATCTTGACGATCTCCCCCCTGCTCCCGACGCCGCCGGCACATCGCTCGATGGCGACAAGGTCTTCACCATCACGGCGGAAGAGAATGCCGCCCTGTGCCGGTCGACCGGCGTCGAACCAGCCACCGACGGTAGCGCTCATCCCATCTACTATTATATCGCCACCCAGGTCGCCATGGGCAAGACGGTGGCAGGCGTCTGCGAAGCGTGTGAATTCGATGTCGAGGATGGCCCGATGATGGGCAGCAGCGGCGTACGGTTCGATGCGCCGCTGAAGGTGGGCGAAAGCTACAAGGTAACAGGGGAGATACTCAGCCTGGTCCGCAAACGCAGCCGCAAGCTGGGCGTCATGGACGTGCTGACCTATCGCCTCCGCCTGCACCTGCTTGATGGAACGCAGGTGCTGGAAACCGATAATGTGTGGGTATTGCCCCGCAAGGAGTTCGCCGCATGAGCCATGCCGTCGGAGACACGCTGCCGCCCTTCACGATCGAGAGCGTTAGCCCGCAAGCCATGAAGCAGTGGGCGGGGTTCCTCGCCGATCCCAATCCCATCCATCTCGATGTCGAGGTGGTGAAGGCCAAGGGTCTGGGTGACCGGGTCATCAACCAGGGTCCGATCAACGTCGCCTATATGATGAACATGCTGATGCGCGCCTTCCCGGGCGGGCGGATCAAATCGATGGATTCGCGCTTTCTGGACAATGTCTATGGCGGCGACCGAGCGGTGGTGACGGGCAGGATCGCGGCGATCGAAGGCGATACGGTGACCTGCGAATTCTCGCTGGATGTCGATGGCCGCGGCACGGTCAATTCGGGCACGGCGACGGTGGAAATTTAAAAGATCAGAGGAGAATATCAATGCCTAGCGGACCTTTTGCCCATGTGTGCATGGTCGTGCGCGATCTGGACAAGGCTATCGAGGATTGGACCAAGATCCTGCGCGTGCTCGATCCTGCGTCGCTGGAAGAGCGCCTCGTCAAATATGATGAATTTTCCAGCGGCGACGACGCCGGTATGAAGTGGGCGACCTTCGTCAACAATGGCGGCACGGAAATCCAGTTCATTCAACCGGCCCCTGGCACCCCCATGGGCGATCGCCTCGAGAAAGTGGGCGAGCATGTCCACCACCTCTGCTACGCGACCGACGACGTGCCGGGCGCGATGGAAAAGCTGAAGGCGGAAGGGCTGCACCTGCCCGGCGGCGGCCAGACCTTCAACGATCCGGACATGACCTGGCAGAAATGGAGCTGGGTCGGCCACAAGAGCACGCACGGCGCGCTGATCGAGGTCGCTTCGCCCTATGAGAGCCGTAACGACGGCAAGTGGCACCATGCACCCGGCAAATTCGCCTATAAGGGTCCCGGCGAGCATCCGTCATTCGCGGAAATCGTTCCGCCGGTCGCCGCTGAGTAATGCAGGCGCCCGGCATGACTGTTCCCACGCGGATAAGCGTGCCGGGTGACGGGCTGGAGATGGTTGCGGACGCCTATGGCGACCCTACCGCGCCGCCCGTCTGCTTCTTCCATGGCGGCGGCCAGAGCCGCCGATCCTGGGCCGGGTCTGCCAGGCGGGTGGCGCAGGCGGGCTATTACGGGCTGACCTTCGATCTGCGCGGCCACGGCGACAGCGGATGGGCCGCCGACGGCGACTATCTGCTGGAAGCCTATGGTCGCGATGTCGAGTCCATCATCCAGGCCTTCGACAGGCCGATCGCGCTGGTGGGGGCCTCGCGCGGTGGCCAATCCGCGCTGGTCGGTGGGTCGCGCCGTGCCGATCTGGTGCGCCTTATCATGCTCGCCGACGTCGCGCCCTATATGGTGGATGACGGCGTTGATGACATTCGTGGCTTTTTCCGCGCCAGCGACTCCGGTTTTGCGTCGCTGGAGGAAGCGGCCGACGCCCTCCACGCCCATCTCGGGCAGCCCCGCCTGCCTGACGTGTCGGGCCTGGCCAAATCGATGCGCGAAGCGGATGGACGCCTGTTCTGGCACTGGGATCCCCGCACGACAGCGCCGGAATTTCTGCATCCCCCGTCGGAAGGGGAAGCGCTCATCGCCGCGGCCCGCCGCGCGCAATCGCCTCTCGTGCTTGTGAAAGCAGAGCTGAGCGAGATCGTCTCGGACGAAAGCGTTCGGCAGTTTCGGGCGCTCGCCCCGCAACTGCAGGTCGAAATCGCCCATGGCGTCGGCCATATGTTCACCGGCGACCGCAATGACGCCTTTGCCGATCGCCTGCTTCACCACCTGGCACTTCATCTGCCGCTATGACGAAAGGCGCGGCCTTCGTTGTCGGCGGAACCGGCGGGCTTGGCAGCGCGATCTGCCGACGCCTGTCGACCGAATGGGATCAGCTCGCCATCGGCTATCGGTCCAGCCGGGACAAGGCGTTGGCGGTTGCGGCATCCCTGCCGAACCGTTCTTGCGAGACGCTGTCCGTCGCCTGCGATCTTTCCGATCGCGCCTCGATAGAGACCTGCATCCGCAGGACGGTCGAGCAATTCGGCGCCATCGGCACGATGGTCTTCGCCAGCGGGGTCGACATAGCCCAGCCCTTCGTCAGCCAGATCAGCGAGGAGCAATGGCGTGAAGTCATCGAGATCGAACTGGTCGGCTTCACCCGTATCGTGTCCGCCACCCTGCCATATTTCCGCGCCCAGGGGTTCGGCAATTTCGTCACCGTCGTTTCAGTCGCGAATTACTGCTTCCCACCCGGCGACGCCCTGTCCTCCGTGCCCAAGGCCGGGATGGAAGCGCTGGGCCGCGCCATCGCCAAGGAGGAAGGCCGTTACGGCATCAGGGCGAACATGGTCGCTCCGGGAATCATCGACGCCGGGCTTGGCGCAGAGTTCCTCACATCGCTCTATTCGCCGGAAATCTGGGAAACGCAGCGCAAACGCATTGCCCTGCAACGCTTCGGCAGCGGCGAGGATATTGCCGAGGCCGTGGCCTTCCTGGCTTCGGCCAAAGCGCAATATATGACTGGCCAGACCCTGATCGTCGATGGCGGCTTCAGCCTCTGAAATCGGCGGCTGCGCTCAACCCAGTCGCCGCTGCGCCGCGACGCCATCGCCCCAATTGTGAATGCGCTCCCAGAAGCGGACGCGGGTGGGCGCGAAATTATGCATGTGCGCCATGCGGGGACAAATGAAGAGCTGGATGTCTTCCGCGCTTTTATAGGCCCGGGGCTCGCCCAATGGATCCGGGACAACGTCGCGCTCGCCCACCGCGATCAGCACGGGGACGCGTACGACCGCTGCTTCGAGCACCACCGCGCCCGGCGCGACCATATATACGCCGCAGGGCGGCGTGGTCGCCGAACGCCATTCGGGCAGCGGATCGACCAGTCCCGCGGACGCCATCATGTCGAGCGTGACGATGTCCGCAGGCTCGTCATCATGGTGGAAGGACCATTGGAAAGGATGCTCGCCTGCCCTTGCCGCCGCCTGGAGCGCTTCGGCGTCGCCCAGCTTCACGCCCGGCGCTTGAGCCAGCGCCGCCGCGTTCAGGACATGCGGCGCATCGAGCGATGAACGGCGCGAAATCCAGGGCCACGCGGCGGGCGGCTGGCCCGGCCGGGTCGGCACGACAGTATGGACGCCGCTATAGCCCAGCACGCCGATGCCGTGGAATGTCTGGTGATTGCCCTGCGCGACGACCGTGAAGCATCCGCCCATCGACTGGCCTATGCCAAGGCATGTGGCGTCGACGATCGGGTCCAGTCCATCGACGAGCGTGCCCGCTTCCAGCCGGGCCATGACCTGGCGCACCATCGCGTCATTGGCCGCCGCGATATTGTCGAGATTGAGGGCATTGCCTTCCGGGATAGTGGACTCGCCAAATCCCAGATGATCGCAGGCGATGAAAATCCACCCGCGATCGCAATGGAAACCCGCTTCCCCGCCGCCCGACCCGTCCGGCATGTCGAAGCTGTAATAGCGCCGGCAATAGCCCCCACCGGGAAATGCGAAACAGACGGTCGTGGGATTGGCCAATGCCGTCATATCCGGAAGATGAACCGTGATCGCCACATGGGCGGCCATGTCGAGGGCCGCCGCCTCGCTGACATCGATCTTCAGTTCGACCGAGCGCTTCATGCCCTTGCGCATCCTTCCATTCCAAACACCGACGCCCTCCTTCGCCGAACCGGCGCGCCCTCGCCGCGCCGGTTCGGCCTGTCGGTCACTTATAGGGGTCGACGGGCTGGGGAACGTTGATGACTTCCAGATCCTTCAGCATCGTCAGCACGTCGGAGATCGAATAGATGTGATCGATCTTGTCGCCCCGGAAACGCAGCCAAGAGAACCACAGGACGTTAAGGTCGTTCCCGGTGGGCTGGACGCCCATATAGGGGCCGCCGGTATGCTTGCCATGATGATGGCACAGCACGCAGATCTCGTCCTCGCCGCGTCCCCAGGCCTTCAGCGTGCGATAGATGCTGGGCGGGAAGGTCTTGTAGAGGCCCTGCGGCGAGGTCTTCCACACATGATAGGTGCCAAGGTCGGGCCGGTTCGGGTTGTCGTAGGTCATCGTGTCGGTATTGAAGAATGCGTCCATTCCATCCCAATCGCCGCGATTGATGACCTCATGCAGGTCCATCCAGTGATTGACCATGAACGCCTGCCGCTCGGTCAGCCCGGCTGTGATGTCTGCCCGCTTCTCCTTGGACAGGACGAAATCGGCTTCCGTGAACGGGGCGAGGCCCATAATAGTCTCCTTGATCAAAAAACGGTCCGCGGGATCGATCCCGAGGGCTGTGGTTTCTTCCCCCTAGCCACCGCGCTCGGCACCTACCTAATGGAAGGCGGCGAACCTCCTCCCCTGTGCAAGCAGCGATTCTATAGAATGACGTGAGACGGAGGAGAGGCCATGACACTGACCCTGCAGGAGATGTCGGACCGGTTCGAAATTCAGGACCTGATCGTAGGCTATTGCTATGCGGTGGATACGCGCGACTGGGACGCGTTGGACCGCTATTTTACCGATGACGCGGTGATCGACTATTCCGAAATGGTGGGCGTCGTCGGAAGCCTTGCGGACATCAAGGCATTTCTCTCGGCAAGCCTGACGCCAATTCTCGCCTTTCAACATGCCGTGTCCACCACCCAATATCAAATCGCGGGCGACCGGGCGCAGACCAAAACCGCCTGCTACAATCCGATGACGGTCAGCAATGGCGAAACGACCGATACTTTGGTCTTCGGCCTTTGGTATCATCACGACTTCGTCCGCACCGCGCAGGGCTGGAAGATCAGCCGCCTCTACGAACAGAAATGCTATCGGATGAATGTGCCGGACTGGCTGGCGGCCCAATTGCCCGCCTGAATTCCTGCCACGCCTTTCCGCATTCCGAGGGGGAGCTCGATGCGCCGCTTTCTGAACATGCTGTTTGTTCTGCTTCTGCTTCTCGCAGGTCTGTCGCTGCTCTGGCTGGGCGGGCAGCTCGCACTGCTCGGCGGGTCGATCTGGTATTGCGTGTCCGGCCTCGTCATGACGGTCACCGCGTTTCTCGGCTGGCGCCGTTCGCCGCTCTCGATCACCCTCTATTGGGCCTTTCTCGTCGCCAATCTGGGTTGGTCGCTCTGGGAAGTCGGACTGGACGGCTGGGCGCTGGCGCCTCGCTTGGCCATGCCGGTCGCCATGGGCCTGTACATGCTCACGCCCTTTTATCGGCAGCATGTCGGTCTTGGCCGCCCCCTGGCCGGCGGCCGCGTCCTGTGGCCGGCTCTTCTCCTGCTCCTCATGGGTGGGATCGGCGGCGCTTTCTGGGCGGATCGTTCGTCCCCAGCGGCCAGCGCGCACTGGGGAACGGGACCGGCAAGCCCGGCCGACGGCGACTGGGTCGCCTATGGCAACGACCGGGGCGGGTCGCGCTACTCGCCATTGGCCCAGATCACGCCCGCGAATGTCGGCAATCTCGAAAGGGCATGGACCTACCACACCGGCAAGCTGACAGATGGCAAGCAGGGCACTGCCTTTCAGGTCAACCCCCTGAAGGTGGGCAATCGCCTTTTCCTGTGCGCGGGCAATAATGATGTGATCGCGCTCGATCCCGAAACGGGCCGGCAATTATGGCGGCACCAGCCCAAGGCCGATCTCGCCGGCGTCTATGGCCTCGTCTGCCGCGGCGTCACCTATTATCGCGTCCCACAAGCCCATGGCTATTGCGCTGAACGCATCTACACCGCGACGCTCGACGCGCGGCTGATCGCGCTCGACGCCGCCTCCGGCAGGCTATGCCCCAGCTTCGGTAAGAGCGGCCAGGTCGATCTGAAAGCGGGACTGGGCACGGTCGATAAGGGCTATTATTTCGTCACCTCGCCCCCCGCCCTCGTTCGCGGCCGCCTCGTTCTGGGCGGCTGGGTGATGGACGGTCAGAAAATCAGGGAGCCTTCAGGCGTGATCCGGGCGTTCGATGCCGTCACGGGCGATTTTTCCTGGGCCTTCGACATCGGCCGCCCCGACGATCACGGCCCGCCGCCGCCCGGCGGCGTCTTTACGCCGGGCACACCCAATAGCTGGGCGCCGATGAGTTCGGAAGACAGGCTGGGCCTCGTCTATGTGCCGACAGGAAACGCGACGCCGGACTATTTCGGCGGACATCGCACCGCGAATGACGATCGCTATTCCAGCGCCGTGCTGGCGCTCGACGCGGAAAGCGGGGCGGTGCGCTGGTCCTTCCAGACGACCCATCATGACCTTTGGGACTATGACGTGCCTGCCCAGCCCACGCTGGTCGACCTGCCCGGCGGCGTGCGCGGCCTGCTCCAGCCGACCAAGCGCGGAGAAATTTTCTTCCTCGACCGGGCGACTGGCAGGCCCATTCTGCCGGTGGAGGAACGCCCCGTCCCGCAGGGCGCCGTTCCCGGCGAACGCCTTTCCAAAACCCAGCCTTATTCGGTTGGCATGCCCAGTTTCGGCGGTCCGCGCCCTACGGAAAAGGGAATGTGGGGCCTGACGCCGATCGACCAGGCGATGTGCCGCATCCGCTTCCGCCAGGCCCGCTTCGACGGGGACATGACCCCGCTGTCGACCGAACATCCAACCCTCACCTGGCCCGGCTATCTGGGCGGCATCGACTGGGGCGGCGTATCGGTCGATCCCCGGCGCGGCCTGATGATCGTCAACAACAATCAGGTCGGCAATTATAACCGCCTGATCCCTCGCGCCGTTGCGGACCGGCAGGGCATCAGGCCGATGACCGCCGCCCATATGAGCGATGTCGGCGGCCCCGTCGCCCAGATGGGCGTCGCCTATGCCGCCCATATCGCGCCGTTCCTCTCCCCGCTCGCCATTCCGTGCCAGCAGCCCCCCTATGGCCGCATCAACGCGGTCGACCTGAAAACAGGGAAGCTGGTGTGGAGCCGACTGTTCGGCACCTCGCGCGACAGCGGCCCGCTGGCCCTGCCGACCTTCGTGCCGATCCCCATGGGCGTGCCCAATATCGGCGGATCGGTCGCGACCGCGAGCGGCCTCACCTTCATCGGCGCGACCCAGGAGCATATGTTCCGCGCCTATGAAACCACCACCGGGCGGCTGCTGTGGAAGGCGCGCTTGCCGGCGGGTGGCAACGCCTCCCCCACCACCTACTGGTCGAATGCCAGCGGGCGACAGTTCGTGGTCATCGCAGCGGGCGGACACGGCGCCATGCTGTCAGGTGCGAGCGACGCGTTGATCGCCTATGCCCTGCCTAAGCCATAGCGGGGAGCGAGAAACGGGCCCCCGGCACCAGCCAAGTAAACGCGACGAGTCGCGGGTAGATGCCGCCCAATCCTATCCTTTGGCGGGCAAGATTGGCCTAAGGGGCTTTATGTTTCTTCGGGAAACAAGGGGAGAAAAACATGTCTGCACATGGCAGTCTGGTGAGACGCTTGCCCGTCGGCGCCGACGATGAACGCGCGATCAAACATGTGCTGCTGCGTTACGCCACCGGCATAGACACGCGGGACTGGCCGCTTTTCCGGACCTGCTTCGCCCAGGATTGCGAGACCGATTATGGCAGCTTCGGACATTGGCGCGGGCCGCGCGAAATCGCCGAATATATGGCCGATGCGCACCGCCACATGGGGCCGACGCTGCACCGCATCACCAATATCGTGATAGAGAAGCGCGACGACCAAGTGCACGCGCGCAGCTATGTCGACGCAATCCTGCCGGAGGCGGCCCAAGGCGGCGTCACCCATCGCGCGTCCGGCTATTATGACGATTGCCTGGTCCGCACATCGGACGGCTGGAAGATTTCCCGTCGGAAATTCACCATGGTCAAGGCGGGGCTGGATGACTGAATTCAACCGTCAGGTCCTGTTGACGTCGCGTCCGGCGGGAATCGCGCAGGCGGAAAATTTCGCGATCGGGCATGCGCCGATCCAACAGCCTGCGCCGGGCCAGATCCTGGTGCGGAATCATTATCTCTCGATCGAACCCGCCATGCGCGGCTGGATCGCCGATGCAGGCAATTACGCGGCGCCCGTCGCCATCGGTTCGGTCATGCGCAGCCTTGCCTCGGGCGAGGTCGCGGCCTCCGCACATCCCGACTATACTGTCGGTGAGCATGTATCCGGCTGGTTCGGCTGGCAGGACTATGCCTGCGTCGCAGCCGATCAGGTCGTGCAGCGCACCACCGCGGCCGAGATGCGGGCATCGCTGGGCATTCTGGGCATCAACGGCATGACGGCCTATCTCGCGCTCACACTGGTCGGCCAGCCCTGCGCGGGCGAGACCATCGCGGTATCGACGGCGGCCGGCGCCGTCGGTTCGGCTGTCGGCCAGATCGCCCGCATCCTGGGTTGCCGCACGATCGGAATCGCGGGCGGGCCGACCAAGGTGCGGCGCTGCGTGGAGGAATATGGCTATGACCACGCCGTCGATTATCATGCCGGGTATGTGGAGGCAGCGATCGCCGAGCACGCGCCCGAGGGCATCGACATCTATTTCGACAATGTCGCAGGGGCGATCAGCGATTCGGTTCTGCCGCATCTGGCCCAACGTGCGCGCGTCATAGTGTGCGGAACGGCATCGATCGACCGCTGGGATCCATGGCCGATGGGGCCGCGCGTCGAACGGCATCTGCTGGTCAAGCGCGCCCGCATGGAGGGCTTCGTCATCTTCGACCATCTCGATCGCTATGCCGAAGCGACGGCGCAATTGCGGACATGGATCGCGCAGGGCCACCTCACATGGCGCGAGGACATACTGGAGGGGATCGAGGCCTGCCCCGACGCACTCGCCGGTCTTTATCGCGGCGAAAATGACGGCAAGCGGCTCATCCGTCTCGTCTGATCTGGGAAGAGGACACAACGTCATGGAGTCTCTGGAAGGGCAAATCGCCATCGTTACCGGCGCATCGTCGGGCATTGGCGCTGCCAGCGCCCGTGCGCTTGCTGAAGCGGGCGCAACCCTGGTGCTGGTCGCCCGCCGCACCGACCGCCTCACCGCACTGGCCGATGAACTGGGCCGTGGCAGCACGGTCTACGCAGCCGATATGGCGGATCCTGACGCGCCGCAAAGGCTGCATGATTTCGTCTTGGGTCGCTTCGGCCGGGCTGACATATTGGTCAACAATGCCGGTATGCTGCATGCCGCGCCGATCGACGCATTCGACCTCGACCAACTCCGCCCTATGATCGCGATCAACTATGAGGCAGTGGTGCGCGCCAGCACCCTTTTCGCGCGGACAATGAAGGCGGCCGGAAGAGGGCAGATCATCAACATATCCAGCATCGGCGCGAACATCACCGCCCCCGGCGTGGGCGTCTATGGCGGCCTCAAGCGCGCGCTGGAGGCCTTTACCGACTGTCTTCGTGTCGAGCTTGCCGGATCGGGCGTCAAGGTAGGGATCGTCGCGCCGGGCACGACCAGCACCGAGATTTTCGAGGATATGAAGGCCAGGGGGCAACCGTCCTGGGACAGCTTCATCCCGCCGATGCAACCCCGCGACATTGCCGAAGCCGTCGCCGTGATCGCGCAACAGTCCGAACGCACCAACATCGCCCGCATCCAGGTCTATGCCGCAGCGGACAGTCATTGACGCCCCGGCCCGTGCCGGAGCGTCCTGTCATCAGTCAAGCGTGGCGTAGGCGTCCAGCCGGAACGGATTGACCGCGCCGCCATCGCGCATCTTCGCCACCCATTGCGCGTCCATCAGGAGGGCGCGGCCGACCGCGATCAGGTCGAATTCGCCCCGCGCCATCCTGTCGGCCACCAGCGCCAGATTGTCGGTCATGACGGTAGGCTGCGCGAAGGAGGATTGCAGATCCTTGCTGAGGCCCACGCCGCCGACCGCTATGGTCGGCTTGCCAGTCAGCTTCCTGATCCAACCCGCCAGCCCCACGTCGGAACCCTCGAAGGCCGGCGCCGTCAAAATGCGGGTGCTGGCGTCGAATATATCCACCCCCGCCTCAACGAGCGGAGCGAGCATCGCTTCCAGTTCTGCCGGCGTCTCCGCATTGCGCGCATCATAATCCTGCAGCTTCCACTGGGAGAAGCGGAAGATGACCGGAAAGTCGGGCGCGGTCACGGCCCGGATCGCCCGCATCAGTTCGACCGCGAAGCGCGCGCGCTCAGCGATCCCGCCGCCCCAGCGGTCGTCCCGCACATTGGTATGGCGCCACAGGAAACTGTCGATCAGATAGCCATGCGCGCCATGCAGGGCCACGCCATCGAAGCCCACCGCCTTCGCATTGGCCGCGCTGCGGGCGAAGGCGGCGATCAGGTCGCCGATCTCGCTGTCGGTCAGCGGGGCGGTGGGCGCGCGCACCTGTTCCAGATAGTCGGGAGAGACCATCGCCTTGTCGGTCGGCCCCCAAATGCCCGAGGGACGCGCCGAGGGCGCATCGGGATGATAGCCCGTGCCCGGCACGCGTATGACGCCCTGATGCCACAGCTGAGGGATGATGAGGCCGCCCGCCGCATGCACGCCGTCCACGATGGTGCGCCAGCGCGCGAGCGCTTCGTCGCCATGCAGGACGGGCGAAGCGCCACCCCCCATTGTTTCACGTCCCACGGCGGCGGGATGGTCCACGCCCACCCCTTCGGTAATGATCAGGCCCACATCGGCTTCGGCCCGTCGTCGATAATAGCCCGCCACGCCGTCCGAGGGGATGCCGCCCGGCGAGAAATTGCGCGTCATCGGCGCCATCACGAACCGATTGCGCAGGTGCAGCGAGCCCATCGTGAACGGTGTGTATAAAATCTCGGCCTGCCCCATCAAAGCGATCCACTCCTCTGCCTGTCAAACGTCCGTGCCTCAGGGGACGGGCACCGAAAACCTATCCTGTGACAGGACATCCGCACCCAGGCCCCGCGCATGCTCGGGTCGACTCAGGCGGCTTCGACGGCAAGGGCGGACTGCGGACAGGCCTCAGCGCCTTCCCGGGCCTGCTCCTCCAGTCCTTCGGGAACGATTTCGTCGTCAACATACACGATGCCATTGGCGTCAAGCTTGTACACTTGGGGGCAAATTTCGGCGCACACGCCATAACCGCAGCATGCCGCCTTATCGATCACCACTTTCAGTTTCTGGCTCATCCTGCCTCTCCTTCTTCTTGGCCACACATTACAGCTTGAACAGATTTAGTTCAATATGTATAACACGACTCAATCAAGGAAATTCTCCAGGAGAGCAAGATGCTGCACAATGCCGGGCTGACGCTGAGCGACGGAACGACGCTTGACGATCTCATCAACCGCGACATGAACGAGGTGTCGCTGCGCGTGATGAATGACAAGGAGCTGTATGAGCTGGAGATGGAGCGCGTGTTCGCCCGCACCTGGCTCCTCCTTGGCCATGAGTCGGAAATTCCCAAGGCCGGCGACTATGTCATGCGCGACATGGCCGAAGACAATGTGATCGTCTCGCGCGACCGCAGCGGCGAAATCCACGTCATGCTGAACGTCTGCCCCCATCGCGGCATGAAGGTCTGCACGGCCGAAGCGGGCAATGCCCACGCTCATCGCTGCATTTACCATGGCTGGGCCTTCCGCGCGGACGGCAGCTTCATCGGCGCACCGATCGAAAAGGAGCAGATGCACGGCAACAAGCGCTCCAAGGACGAACTGGGACTGAAGAAGGCCCGCGTCCACCTCTATGGCGGCCTGATCTTCGCTACCTGGAACAAGGATTTGTCGTTCGAGGATTATCTGGGCGACGCCAAATTCTATCTCGATCAGCTTTTCTGCCGTACGGACAACGGCCTTGAGATGCTTGGCCCGCCGCAGCGTTTCGTGCTGCCGTGCAACTGGAAGATTCCCGGCGAACAGTCCGGATCAGACGGCTTCCATACCCTGACCCTGCATCGTTCGCTGATGGAAGGCGGCATCATGGGGGGCACGGCCGAGTCGATCTATGACACCGCGCCGGGCATGTATGGCGTCGACCTTTCGGTGCCGCAGGGTCACACGCTGCGTTGCCTGGAGGCGGCGCAGACCTTCAAGATGTTCGCCGACGTCAGCTTCGAAGGAAAAACGACGGAGGAACGGCTCCATCTGCTGCCGCCACCGGGCATCACCAAGGAATTGATCCCGCAGCTGTTCAAGAATCTGTCGGAGGACCAGGTCAAGCAGTTGGCCAACATCCCGCCCCAGGTCGGCGGCATGTTCCCGAACATTCTGATAGCCTTCATCTTCGCCCCCCGCACGGATGGCGGCGCGTCGGGCGCTCTGTCGCTGCACACCTATGTGCCGAGGGGGCCGGACAAGGTGGAGTTCGTGAACTTCATCTTCGCGGAAAAGGATGCGCCGGAAGAGGTGAAGCGCGACATGCTCCAGAACGCCATCTGGTCGACCGGCACGTCGGGCACGATCGAGCAGGACGATGCCGACACCTGGCCGCAGATCATGCGCAACTCGCGTGGTCATATGAGCAAGACCGTCACGCTCAAATATCAGGCGCTGCACGGCCATGAGCGTCCCGAAGGATGGGTCGGCGGGGGCGATCTCTATCCCGGCTTCACCAAGGACGACACGCAATGGGCCTGGTGGATGGCCTATTACAATCTGATGGCCGAAGCCTGAGCCGTCGCGACGAGAGAGGACAGATATCATGGTGAACTACGCGACCGCCGCCATCGACAAGACCAGCGTGCTGCGCGGTCTTGTCTCCACCAAGCGGGTGCCGCTCGGGTCGGAAGTCTATAACCGCCTGCTCGAAACCCTCTATGACGAAGCCGCCGCGCTCGACGAACGCCGGTTCGACGACTGGGTGGCCTATCTGGAACAGGATCTGAGCTACACCGCTCCCCTCCGCCTCACCCGCAACGGCCCGAACAAGGACCGCGACGTGGTGCGCACGATGAAGCATTTCGACGAGAATTACGGTTCGATCCTGATGCGGACCGGTCGCCTGGCGAAGAGCGCCTGGGCCGAAGATCCACCATCCCGCACGCGCCGCTTCGTCACCAATGTCCGCATCGCCGAGAGCGAAACGGCTGGCGAATACGAGGTGGTGAGCTACCTCTATGTCGAGCGCAGCCGCCTGGACAATCCGGATAACGAGACGATCAGCGCCGAACGCCGCGACATCTGGCGGCTGGTCGACGGTGCTTACAAGCTGGCCAGCCGTGAAATCATCGTCGACCAGTCGACGCTGGGCATGTCCAACTTCGCCATCTTCCTCTGACCGGAGCGGCTTAAGTGACGGGAACCCCGCATATCGTGGTCGTCGGCAGCGGCCTTGCCGGCTATGGCGTTCTGCGTGAGCTTCGTAAGCTTGCGCCGGACGCCCGGCTAACGCTGGTCACGCAGGATGACGGGCATTTCTACTCCAAGCCCGCTTTGTCGACCGCACTCGCCAAGGGCAAGGTTGCCGATACGCTGATCACCACGCCGGCGGAAAAGATGGTCGCGCAGTTGAAGCTCGACCTTCGGGCCGGCCGTATCGTCGAAGCGATCGACCGGCAGGACAAGGCCGTCCTGACGACCGGCGGGCCGATCTTCTACGATCGGCTGGTGCTGGCGTTAGGCGCCGATCCGGTTCGCCCGCCGATCGATGGGGACGCCGCGCACCGCGCGCTCGCGGTCAACAATCTGGACAATTATCGCGATTTTCGCGAGGCCCTGCCAGGTGGCGCGCGCGTGCTAGTCATGGGCGGCGGCCTTGTCGGCACCGAATTTGCCAACGATCTGTCCGCAAGCGGCTATCAGCCGGTGGTCGTCGACATGCTCGGCCATCCCCTCGCCCAACTCGTGCCGCCGGGCGTTGGTCAGATGATCCGCGACGCCCTGTCCGAAAAGGGCGTGGAATGGCATCTGGGCCGCAAGGTTCTGGCCATCCACAAGGGTGAAAAGGGGATCAGAGCCGAACTGGACGACGGCCTGGTGATCGAGGCGGCGGCTGTTCTGTCCGCCGTCGGGTTGCGCCCGCATATCGCGCTTGCGCAGGAGGCCGGGCTGGAGGTCGCGCGCGGCATCAAGGTCGATCAGACCGGCCGCACCAGCGATCCCGCCATTTATGCCATCGGCGATTGCGCCGAATATCCGCAGGGACTGGCGGCCTATGTCACCCCGATCATGGCAGCGGCCCGCGCCATCGCGCCCAGTGCGTTGGGCACGCCGACGGACATCCGCTTCCCGCCGCTGTCGGTCCAGGTCAAGACCACCGCCTATCCCGTCGTCCTGCTGCCCGCGCCTGTCGGCGTGGACGGGCAATGGCAGGAAGTCGCCAATGACGAGCGCGGACTGAAATATCATTATAAAGACGCGGACGGAACGATCCGCGGCTATGTTTTCACGAAAGACTATTGCCAGGACCGCATGGACATGGACCGTGCCCTGAGTGAGCAGATGACAGGAGTGGCAGCGTGACGGTATTGGTGAAGGACAAGGTCGCAATCGTCACGGGCGGCGCGAAGGGGCTGGGTTACGGGATTTCCCGCTGCCTTGCACAGGCGGGCGCGCATCTCCTGATCACCGGCCGGGATGGGGCCGCCGCTGAAACGGTCGCCGCGGAAATCACGCAAAGCTTCGGCGTCCGCGCCGTCGGCATGTCCGCCGACATGGGCGTCAAGACCGAAGTAGAGGCGATGATCGAGCGCGCCGTCAGCGAATTTGGCGGGCTGGACATATTGGTCAACAACGCGTCGCAGCTTTCGCCCAACGTCCTCCTCGAACAGAAGACGGACGAGATGCTCCAGCGGACGCTGGAGATCGGCACCTGGGGCAGCTGGTGGGCCATGCGCGCCGCCTTCCCGCATATGAAGGCGCGCGGCGGCGGTTCAATCATCAACTTCTATTCGATCGACGCTCAGACCGGCGCCTGGCTCCACGCCGACTATAATATGAACAAGGGTGCGATCCTGGGGCTTACCCGGACCGCCGCGGTCGAATGGGGACGCTTCAACATCCGCACCAACGCCATCGCGCCGACCGGTATGGGGCAGGTGTTTGCAGACCTCGCGGAAAACGTCCCCGGCTTCCTTGAGATGGCGACAGCCAGCAACCCGCTCAAACGCGCGGGCGATCCCGAAAAGGACATCGGCCCGGTCGTCCTGTTCCTGGCGTCCGAGATGTCGCGCTTCGTCAATGGCGAGCTGATCAATGTGGATGGCGGTCAGCATCTACCGGGCTATGTCAGCGTTCCGCACAACCTTGCCGAGATGGAAGCCCAGACATGAAATTGATGCCGCACACCGACTGGAGTGAAATTGTCGCGACGGATCAGTCCGGCAGCGTCCAGAAGATCATGGACGGCACTTTGCGCGCGATCAACTCCATCGGCGCGCGGCGCCTGTCGATGAGGGACATCAGCGAAAGCAGCGGCGTTTCGCGCGGCACGCTCTACCGTTATTTCGCGTCCAAGGAAGAAGTGCTGGCGGCCTTTAGCGAATATGTTTGCAGCAGCTTTGAAAAAGGCATTGTGGAATCGGGCGAAGGCATCGCCGAACCGATCGAGCGCTTTCGCGCGGTGATGCGCTTTTACGGCCGCTTTACGATCGAGCGTTCGCCCGAAGGCATTTTCGAGGTCGAACCTGCCTTCCATCTCAATTTCCTGCGCAGTCATTTCGGCCGCCACAAGGCCGCCGTCCAGCGTGCGCTAGCGCCCGTCTTCGACCATTTCGACAGCCTGATCGGCCAGCGGATCAACCGGGACGCCTTCTGCGACACCATGGTCCGCCTGCAACTGAGCACGCTCATCATTCCCGCCACCCCGGATTGGCTGGCCATCTGGAACAGCGCCCCCGATCGATTGTGCGACTGGGCATTGCAGATCGCCGGACACCATAGCGAACATGAGAAAGGATGAACTGATGGCTACTGCCCCCAAGGTGGATAATGAGATCCAGTGCGGTTTTGCCGAAAAGGCTGTCGCTGACGCGATGGTGGAAAAGGCGCGCAGCTTGCGCGCTTTCCTGCAGGGCGAAGCGCCCGAGGGCGAAAAGCGGCGCAGCCCCACGCCCGCTGTCGACAAAATGCTGAAGGAAGAAGGCTTCCTGCGCATGCTGCTGCCGCAACGGCTGGGCGGCATGGGCCTTTCCCCGACAGATTTCTGCCGGGTGCAGATGGAAATCGCCAAGGGCGATCCGGCGATCAGCTGGGTGATCCAGATCATCAACGGCACAAGCTGGATCACCAGCCTTGCGCCCGACGGCGTGCAGGACGCTGTGTTCGGCGACGGTCCCCAGCCGGTCTGTGGCGCCTACAACCCGCCCGGCAAGGCCCGCAAGGTTGACGGCGGCTGGATCATCAACGGCTCATGGCCTTATATGTCCGGGTCGCGGCAGTCGAACTGGGCGCAACAGGGCGTCGTGCTGGAGGGGTATGACGGCCCGGTCGTTCCGGGCATCAGCATGTGCTATCTGCCGATGGACAGCATGACCATCCAGGACACATGGTTCGTTTCCGGCATGCAGGGCACCGGCTCCGACACGGCGGTCGCCAAGGATGTATTCATTCCCGAAGCCCAGATGGTGCTGATGGATGAACGCGCCGGCCAGATCGACCGGACCAAGCGCCATTTCGGCGCGCCCTCCGATCTGCTGCCCGCCGTCCCGGTCGTCCGCACCACGGGCATCGCTCAGTTGATCGGCGCGGTCGAGGCCATGTTGGAGATCGTCACCGCCGAGGCTCCCAAAAAGCCGGTGCTGACGACGATTATCGGCCCGCGCACCAAGTCAGGCGCCTATATGCGCGATCTGGGCGAGGCGGCGGCGATGATCGACACCGCAAAGCTGATCCTGTTCGACCTGACTGCCAAGCTGGATCGCGTCGGTCTGGGCGAAGAATTCACCCTGGCGGAAAAGGCGAAGCAGCGCGCAGGCGGCGCGCAGATGATCGAACTGGTTCATGGCGCCAGCGAGTCGCTGATGTTCCAGGCCGGTTCTTCGGGCTTCGCACTGGACAAGCCGATCAACCGCTACTGGCGGGACATTTCGATGGCGCTGCGGCACATCCAGAATATCCCGACCATCGGCTATGAAATCTATGGCCGGAACCTGACCGGCGCCGATCCGATCTCTCCGCCGGGCGCCTATTGAGGTCGAAAAAAGGGTCGCCCCTTTCCCAGTGGGCGACCCTCTCTTTTCCGCGGCTAGGCCGCATCCATCACTACCATAGGGGAATGCCATGCGGGCCGCCCTGATCGACAGCGATGGCGGCTTCGCGCTGGCCGATCATCCCGAACCGACCGCGCAGCCCGGCCATCGCGTCATCGACGTCGCGGCCGCCGGAATCGGACCCACGGACCTCATGCGCGCGAAGGGCTTTTTCGGTCCCGTCGATGCGCCCTATGTGCCCGGCGGCGAGGGTGTCGGGCATCTGGATGATGGAAGCCGCGTCTACTTCGGGCATAGCAGGCCGCCCTTCGGCGCGATCGCGGAACGCACGCTTGTGGCCGAGGAGGAAATCTGGCCTGCTCCAGACGGCCTTTCCGACGACCAGCTGATTGCCCTCGCCATCTCCGGCACCGGCGCGCTGATCCCTCTGGAAGAGGCGCGGATCGCGAAGGGCGAGTCCGTCCTCATTCTCGGCGCGACCGGCCCTGTCGGGCAGATCGGCGCGCAGGTCGCCCGGCTGCTGGGCGCGGGCCGCGTCGTGGCGGCGGCGCGCGGCCGCGAACGGCTGGAGGCCATGCAGGCCGCCGGTCATGCCGATGCGATCGCCCTGTTGGGCGAGGGCGATGACGAGGCGGCGCTGAAAGCGGTCTCGGAAGGCGGCTATGACGTCGTGCTCGACATCATCTATGGTCCACCCGCGCAAGCGGCAATGCGCGCCACGCGGCCCGGCGCGCGCATGACGAGCATCGGCGTGCAGGCCGGACCAACGGTCACGCTGTCCCTGCGCGATCTCGTCTTCCGCAGCCATATCGGCGTCGGCACCGGACAACGGCCGGCCAGCGAGCGCCGCGCCGCCTATGACCGGCTGATCGCCATGGCGATGACACAGGGCCTGACCGTCGACACGCGCCGCTATGCCTTTGCCGATGCCGCCGACGCCTGGGCGGCGCAGGCCGGCAGTCCCCATGGCAAGATCGTCATCACCCGCTGATCCCATGAGGACTCCCGCCTATATCGATCCCACCGCCCGCCTGTTCGGCGATGTGCGGCTGGGCGACGATTGCAGCCTCTGGCCCTATGCCGTCGTCCGTTCCGAACGGGCCTATGTTTCGATCGGGCGCTGCGCCAGCGTGCAGGACCATGCGATGGTCCATATCGGCTGGGATGATCCCACGATCATCGGCGACTATTGCACCATCGGCCATCGCGCGGTGGTCCATGGCTGCATCATCGAACCTGCCTGCCTGATCGGCATCGGCGCGACCATCATGGAACGCTGCGTCATAGGGCGCGGCTCGATCGTCGCCGGACACAGTTTCCTGCCGCCAGACAGCGTGATTCCACCCCATTCGCTTGTCATGGGCACGCCCGGCCGTGTTGTCCGCCGCATCGACAAGCTGCGCGCGAACATCGTCGATGCGTTGCTCTATCGGGACAATGGGCGCGCTTATGCCACAGGGGCGCATCGCATCTGGGAGCATGCCGACATGGCGAAGCTGGGTGACGAAGCCGATGCTATTCTTGCACGCGAAGCTGCAGGCTGGGATGACCGGGGCATCGGCGAAGCCACCACAGGATAAGAGAGCGATCATGCCGGACACGACCGATATTGCCAGAGACGCCATGCTGGACCTGCTGTTCCGCGACGCTCGCACCCATAATCAATGGAGCGCCCGGCCGGTTACGGACGAGACCGTCCGAAGCCTGTACGATCTCGCCAAATGGGGGCCTACGACGGCAAACAGCAATCCGGGCCGCTTCGTCTTCGTCCGCTCGGAGGCCGCGAAGGCGCGCCTCAAACCCCATCTGAGCGCGGGCAATGTGGACAAGGTGATGCAGGCGCCCTGCACCGTGATCATTGCAGGCGATACCCGGTTCTACGAATTTTACGACAAACTTTTCCCCTCCCACGACATGCGCAGCACGTTCGAGGGCAAGGACGCGCTGATCGCGGACACTGTGGCGCGTTCTTCGACACTGCAAGGCGCCTATCTCATCATGGCGGCGCGGGCGCTAGGCCTGGATTGCGGCCCGATGTCCGGCTTCGATCAGGCTGGCACCGATGCGGAATTTTTCCCGGACGGCCGGTGGAAGAGCAATTTCCTGTGCAATATCGGCTATGGCGACCCGACCGGGCTCTTTCCCCGCAACCCCCGGCTCGATTTCGAAGAGGCCTGTCTCGACCTCTGATGTCGGGCGAGGCGTCCGCCACAAGGCGAACGCCTCCCGCCATTCAGCTTGCGGGCGTCCACACCAGCGGCAGCGCGACCGGCTGGATCATCCCGAGATGGCATTCCACCTGATGGCCGGGCGCGATGCGGAAGTCGGGAATGCGGGCGAGAAACTCCTCCATTGCGATCCGCAGCTCGCGCCGCGCCAGATGCATGCCGACGCAGGTATGGATGCCGAAGCCGAAACCGACATGCCGTGGCCGCCGGTCGAGCCGAACCTCGGCAGGCGCGTCGAACTCGGCCGGATCACGGCCGGCGAGCGTGGTCGACATCGCCACCTTGTCGCCGGGCATGAAGCGGATGCCGGCCACTTCGGTTTCCTTCTTGCAGGTTCTGAAGGTGGTCACCGCGCCATAAGCCCGCATCAGCTCATCTATGGCGTGCGGGATTTCCGACGGATTGGCGCGCAGAAAGGTCTGATCCTGCGGATGGCTGCCCAGATGCCGGAAATGCAGGCCCATATTGGTCGAAACCGTGTCCAGACCGCCAATGAACAGATTGAACATGAAGCCCAGCAGTTCGTCGTCGGTCAGCGCCCGGCCATTGATCTGTCCCTTTACGCCGAAACTGATGAGGTCTTCGCGTGGATTGGCCCGCCTGTCCTCGATCTCTCCGCCCAGATAGGCAAGCACGCTACGCGTCGCCTCCGCGATCTTGGACAGGTCATGATTGTGGAGCAGGTTCATTTCCCATTCCATGAACTCGCTCATCCGATCGTGCGGCAGGCCCATCAGTTCCATGAACACCTTGATGGGGAATTCAAAGGCAAAATCGCCCATGAATTCGCACTGGCCGCGCGGGGCGAAGGCATCGATATATTCCACCGCATAGAGCCGGATCTTGTCTTCCAGCGCCGCCATCGCCTTGGGTGTGAAGGCCGGGTTGACCATCTGGCGAAAAGGCCCGTGGGCAGGCGGGTCGAGTTCCGCTGGCGAGTTGATCCAGTTCCCCCCCACCAGCTTGGAGAAAGGCGAAAAGTCGGTCGAGGAGAAATGATCGGTGTCGAGATATATCTCGCGCAGATGCGCCATGCGGCGCGGCACCCAGGCGGGCGTGCCCCCCGGATAGGCGTGGGTGGCGTAGATGATGTCAGGCCCCTCATGCACCTGCATCGCCAGATCGTCGAACGGATCCTCTGTCGTCGTCATGCCGAAGATGAAGGGGAAATCCTGGCTCACCAGTTCGGGCGGCACATGATCGGGGATCGGTTGCTCGGGAAACATCATCGCACTTGCTCTCCTTGTCGTCTTTGCCGGAAATTTCGGGCGGACATTGAGCCACCGCCCACGCGCTAGGCACCTGTCCTTCAGAAGGATCGCGGCAGCCCCAGGCTTTCCGCGATGCCATTGCGCACCATTTCGTTGGTGATGGGACCGATGCGCCACAGGCGGCTGTCGCGCCAGTAACGCTGCATGTCGGTTTCCGCCGAATAGCCCATGCCACCCAATATCTGGATGCCCATGTCCGCCGCGGCATTGGCGTTTTCGGAAGCCATGAGCTTGAGCATATTGGCCTCGACGCCGACATTCTCGCCCCGGCTCTGCTTGTGCGCGCAATAATGCAGCATCAGTTCGGTCGTCTTCTGCATGGTCGCGATGTCGGCGACATAATGTTGCAGGCTCTGGAAGCGGCCGATGATCCCGCCAAAGGCCTTGCGCTGTTTCATATAGTCGAGCGCGTCTTCCAGCACGCCATCGATGACGCCCAGGCAGAAGGCGCCTACCATGATGCGCTCGTTGTTGAGCGTGGGCAGCAGCATGTACCAGGCCTTGTCGGGTTCACCCAGAACATGCTCGTCCGCGACGAGCGCATTCTCGAAATGAACGGAGCAGCTGCCCATCGACCGCATACCCAGCTTGGCCAGTGGCGTGATCGTCACGCCCGGCGTCTTCGTCGGCACCCAGAAGAGGGTCAGGCCCTGACGCTTCTTCTCGACGCCCCTGTCGCTTCGCGCGATCACCAGCAGATAATCGGCGACATGGGCAGAGGAGGACCAGATCTTCTCGCCATTGAGCCTCCACCCGCCATCGACCCGGTCAGCCGTGGTGGCCATCGCGCCGAGCAGGTCCGTGCCGCCGCCCGGCTCGGTGAAGGCGATCGCAGCCTTCAGCTGGCCCGTCGCGATCAGCGGGAGATATTTCGCTTTTTGTTCGGCCGACCCGTAAAGCCCGATGGATTTGGACCCTGCAAAGCTGGTGATGCCCCATATCCATGCCAGTCCGCCCAGCGACCGGGCCAGTTCCCGCGCCAGCAGCATCTGCATGACGACGTCGCCGCCCTGCCCGTCATAATCCTCCGCTATGCCGACGCCGTGGAAACCCGCTTCGGTGAACTTGTCCCACAGCGCAAAGGGATAATGATGCTCGTCCTTTTCCAGCGCGCGCGCCCAGTCCTTGGGCACTTCGCTGTTCACCCAGCGGCGCACCATGTCGCGGAAAGAGCGATATTCTTCGGGCAGTTCGAAATCCATTGTCAATCCTTTTGGAGTTGGTCCAGATCGCCGCCCGCCATGGCCTCGGCATCGCACAGGGCGATCAGGCGCGCCGCCATCCGGTCGAGGCAGGCCAGCACGCCATCCTGATCGCCCGCCAGAAAGGCCTGCAGTATCGCCTCATGCTCGCGGAGGCCGCTTTCGCGGAGGGTCGTGATGCCATGCAGAAAAATGAAGCGGGCGATCAGCCCGCGCCGGTCCAGCGTCGACCGCAACAATTCACGGCTCTCCGAGGCCTTGATGAAGATCGTGTGGAAATCGAGCCCGGCCATGATCGCGGCCATATATTCGCCGCTCGCCAATGCCGCGCTATAGCGCGCGATCGCTCGTTTCAGCGTCCGGATCTCCGCAGCGCCGATGCGGGGCATGCCCCAGGCATAACCCAGCCGCCACAGTTCGGCCTGCACGCGGATCAGGTCGCGGGTCACGTCAGGGTCGATCGGCGTTGCCCGCTTCAACCGGTGGGTTTCGACTTCGACCAGCCCTTCGGACGCCAGTGTGCCCAGCGCTTCCCTGACCGGCGTCGCGCTGACATTCAGGTCCTGCGCCAGCGCCGTTTCCCGCAGCAGCGCGCCGGGCGGAATGACACCCGCCACGATCCTCGATCGCAACACCGCCGCCACGGCCTGGCGCCGCGTCGCCGGGGATTGCAAAATCTCGGGCGAGTCAAGCCGTTCAAGAGCGGATGTCCAATAGACCATGGATGTATCCTGCGATTCCATATTCTATAGAATGCAGCACGGTGAAACGGTCCGTTCCTCTCCAAGGATAGGGTGTCGGGACAGCGAACCGCTATAGGGCCGCTGCATGAAATGCCCGAAATGCAAAACGCCGCAGAACGGTTATGGCGGGTGGTGCCGCGCTTGCGGCCATGCTGGCGGCAATGTTCGCCGGGCGATGCTGTGGACGTTGATACCCACATCGATCATCGCGGCCCTGTTGCTCGCCCGAATCGGCTATGCCGAAGTCACGCGGCAGGGCAGCAGCCGTAACAGCTACAGTAACGCCATCGAAACCCAGAATGCGAGCGGCCGCAGCGCTGCCTTTGCCAAGCTCATGCATGATGCAGGGCAGACATGCTCGCGCACGTCCAAATCCCTGTTCAGGGGAGATATCGGCACTAACGCGGCCTGGGCGCTACGCTGCGAGGATAGCGGCGACTGGCTGGTTCTGATCGCGTCCAACGGCGCGACCCGCATCGCGAGCTGTGGTCCGCTGAACAAGGCCGGGACGCCTTGCTGGACCCAGCTCTAGCGCCTCGGCTTTTTCTGGAGTCGACGCTCTCCGATTGCAGTCCGGGTAGGCCGGTCAGCCGAACCCCTCCCCGCTCCGCCACCAGCGAAAGCCGCGCGCGGCCCGCATCATCATATCCCATCCCTGCGTGCTGGCCGCTGCAATGGCGGCGGGGTCTGCTCCCAGACCGGCGAACGTGCGCTCGATCATCTCGTCGATATAGGCGCGTGGCTCGACCGACCGGAGCATCAGGCGCCGCCGCGCCTCGATCGTCATGCCGACGATCAGATCCACTGCCACGTCGATCGACCGGAACTGCATCTGCCCGCCATCCCGCGCGGCCTTCAGCGCATCGCGCACCAGCAGGTCGAACATGCTCGCCCGCGCGAAATAATCGACATAGTCGACGCGGCAGGTAAAGCCGCCCCAGCGCGGATCATGCCAAGCCCGCGCCATCGCCATCACCGCGCCGCCGACCGCCCGGACCAGCGGGTCCGTCACATCGTCGAACAGCCTGCGGAAATCGGCAATCAGGTCCGCGGTCATCCGCTCGCCCAATTCATTCACCGCAGCGTCGAGGGACTCGAAATATTTGTAGAAGCTGCCGCGCGATACGCCCGCCGCGCAAATCACGTCATCGATCACCAGACTACCGCTGCCCTGCCCCGGCTGATACAGGTCGAGCACGGCGTCCAGCAGCCGCTCGCGCATCCGGGTGCGCCTGATCGCGGCCGCCGCCGTGCGCGGATCGACATCAGCGGGAGCAGGCGCGGCGTCGGACATCGCTTCCCTATTGCATCGGGTGGAAATAGCGCGCAAGCAGGCTGCCATCCTCGCCGAATATATAATGTTCGATGCTGTGCACGCAGACAGGATGCCCGTCATATTCACCTTCGTTGCGGACATAGATGACGGCTTCGTTGCCGCTCACCTTCACATCCTCGACGAACAGTTTCCATCCGACATATTGCGCGCACAGGGCCTCCAGCTTGTCCCATCCTTCCTGCACCGGGCCGGTGGCCGGGTCCTGCACCTTGAATCCGCCCGGCGCGATTGCGCGGAAGGCCGCCATGAAATCGTCGATACGGCCCTCGCTGAACATCTCGGCCTGGGTCTTCAGGAATGTCGCGATTTCCTGTGCGGTCGGTTGTGTCATGATATGTCCTTCTCCTGTCATTTCGGTTCCGCCCAGATCGGGGCCGGCGTGATGTCGGGCAGCAGGGCGATATTGGATCGCAGGCCGGTAATTGCCCGGCCATATAGCTCGATGGAAAGCTGTCCGTTCAACGCATTGTGACGGGTGCCGACGCTCAGGTCGCGCCAGATCCGCTGCAAGGGGCTGGAAAGGGCGAAGGCGCCCGGCCCGGCGATATCCATCAACCGGTTGCCCGCCGCGCGCAACAATTCCATCGCATAGCCGCAATCGGCCTGGATCCGCGCCTTGTCGAAGCCGGTGAGTACGCGGTGCTGCGCGGTTTCGTCCAACATCCCGGCGGCACGGCGCACATGCAACCAGGCCGAATCGATCTCCATCGCCGCGCGGCCGGTCATGCCGACCAGAGCCTCCGAACCGCTCTGCCCGGCATAGGTCCAGCCCACTATCTGTCGCCTGGGCATCGCCTGAACCACGCCTTCGAGCAATGCCGTCGCCGCGCCCAGCATCGGCGCGAGCACGCCCAGCGGGAATAGCGGCTCCATCGGCCATCGGTCGCGCGGTTCCAACCCCTCCATCGCCAGGATCGCCTCGGCCGGCGGCGTACACGATGACCAGAGGATCAGTTCCTCCGGCACGAGCAGATCCCGCGCGACGATCATGTTGCTGCCGGAACCGGCCATGCCAGCGACATGCCAATTGTCCTCGATCGAACAAGCAGGGTCGCGCAGATCCAGAAATACCAGAGCCGGTTCAACACCCCCATCCGTTTCGATCATGACGCCGTTCAGCGCCCAATCGGCGTGCAGGCACCCCGATCCATAACCCCAGCGCCCCGACACGCGATAGCCGCCCGACACCGCAACCGCTTTGCCCGAAGGCGCGGAGGCACTGCAAAACAGTTCCTCGCCGGTCTGGAACAGCCGCTCCGTCATGGCCGGCGGCAGCGCGAACGCCGTTCCGGTAATTCCTGACAGCAGACCATAGGCCCAGGCAGTGCCGACGCAGCCCTTGGCCAGTTCGGCAACTGTCTCGATATGGGTGGTCAGCCTGTGGCCTGGCCCACCGGCGCGTTCGGGCGCCGTGATTTGGAACAGGCCGGATGCGCGCAACGCCTCCATCACCGCCGGAACGATCCGCCGCTCGCGTTCGCACGCGGCGGCATGGTTCTCCAGCAAGGGCCGCAGCGACGCGGCGATGCCTACGGGGTCGGCCACGAAGGCCACGGGCCGCTTGTGCGCCGGAGGTTCTTCTACCGTTTCAGATCGCATCCGAATCATCGCTCCTTGCCGTTTCCAGATATAATGACGTTATTGTCATTATATGGCAAGCACGTGCGGGCGGTCCTACCCGTCCCACCGTCCTGCGGACCGTTGCATTTTCGTTTCGACGCGACCTGCCTCCCGATAGGCTGTAAGCCGACGCTCCTCTTCTAGGGTCCGCGCAATCGCGACAGCGCCGATAAGGCCGGCTCCAAGAGAGGACTTGCACCGATGCGTAAAATCGACCTTCCGCCCTTCGACCGCGCGGCTTTCGCCGAGAAATATGGGCCTTGGGCCATCATCGCTGGCGCGTCCGAAGGGACCGGCGCCTGCTATGCGGAACAGCTGGCCGCCATGGGCATCCATCTGGTGCTGGTCTCGCGTCGGCAGGAAGCGCTCGATGCGCTGGGTCAGCGGCTGGCAACCGAGCATGGCATCGAATATCGTGCCATCACCGCCGACCTCACCGAACAGGGCGCCGGAAGCCGACTGGTAGAGGCGACCGCCGATCTGGACATCGGCCTCTACATATCCAATGCTGGCGCGGACGGCGCAGGCAACAGTTTCTTCGGCGAACCCGTCGATCGCTCGCTGCGGCTGCTGACCATGAATGCCGCCAATGTGCTGGAAGCGGTGCATGGCTTTGGCAATCGCTTCCTGAAGCGCGGCAAGGGTGGCGTCGTCATTATGTCGTCCGGCGCGGGCCTTGGCGGGCAGCCCTGGCTGGTCATGTATTCCGCGACCAAGGCGTTCGAGCTCAACTTCGTCGAATCGCTCTGGGCCGAGCTGGAAGGACAGAATGTCGATATCGTCGGTATCGCGGCCCCCATCATGGATACCCCGACCCTGCGCCGCGCGACCGAGGGGCTGGGAATGGATTATTCCATGGCCTATGATCCGGCCGATGTCTGCGCGCTCGCCCTTGCCAGCCTGGGCAAGGAACCGTTGGTGATCGTTCCCGATGGTCCGGACGAGGAGAAAATCCCGCAGATCCAGGCCGACCGCAAGACCCGCCTCGTCGCGCTGGCCGAATGGGGCAAGGCCTATACTGCCGCGGCGAACGGCTGACCGGGCAAAAAAGGGGAAGAGGTAATGACGGATCAGGTCGACGTCGTCGTCATCGGCGCAGGACATAACGGCATGGCCGCCGCCGGATATCTGGCAAAGGCCGGCAAGAAGGTCGTCGTGGTGGAGCGTCTGGCCAAAGTCGGCGGCATGACCAGTTCGGGCTATATGATCCCCGAAGCCCCCGACCATCTGGTGACGCCCTGCGCCGTCGAACTGCTGTTCGCCCGTAAATCCGGCATCATCGAGGATTTCGACCTGCCCAAATATGGGCTGCGCACGGTCGATCCCGATCCGACCTACGCCTATCTCCATCCCGACGGCAGTTCGATCGCGCTCTTCTACGACTATCACCGCACGGCGGAGGATATCGCCCGCATCAACCGCAATGATGGCAAGGCCTATCTGGAGTTCATGAAGACGCTGAACGTCATGATGGACATCGGTTTTCCGCTAATGATGGCGGAGCCGGGGCGGCCGGACGTGAAGAACCTGTCGAAGATGATCGGCAGCGCGGTCCGCAATGTCCGGTTGAAGGATGAGCTGGTCGCCATGTCGAAGGCGACGGCGGACCAGATCGCCTGCGAACGGTTCGAGCATCCGGCGACGATCGCCCTGCTGCTGGGCATCGCGGCGGGGGCGGGCCCGGTCGATGACGACGGCAATGCCGCCGCCTACATGATCTTCGCCGTCACCCACAAATATGGCACTGGCAAGCCGATCGGCAGCCTGCAATCCTTCTCCGACGCGCTCGCGCGGAGCATCGAGGCGTCGGGCGCAACAATCGAACTCAATGCGCCCGTCGCGGAGATCATCGTTGATGACGGCGCGGCAAAGGGCGTGCGGCTGGAGGACGGCCGCGCCATCCGCGCGAAGATGGTCATCGCAACCTGCGATCCTCGCACGGCCATACGCCTCACGACGCCCGGCGGCGTACCGCGGGCGCTGACCCAGCGGATCGAACATGCCCCGGCGAACCGCTCGAACGCGGCGCCCTTCCTTGCCAATATCGCCATGTCCGGGGCCCTCCGCCTGAAGAAGCATCAGGACTTGCGGCATGACGACGCCGATCTCAACAAGGCGGTCGGCCTGATCGGCACGCCGGAAGAAGTGCGCGAGTCCTTCGCCATGGCGCGGCGCGGCGATATCCCCGATCGGCACGCCATGTCGCTGAGCCCATTATCCAATTCCGACCCGACGCAGGCGCCTCCCGGCGGCTCGCTCGCCTATGTCTATCTGCCGGGCGTGGCCGTGGACGCGCGGGAGGGCTGGTCGCCCGCGCTCAAAGACCGCACCATGACATCTGTCGTCAGTCATCTGGGTGAATTTTACGACGGCCTGGACACGGAAGTCGGCCGCTTTGTCGAGACCGCGCGGGAGCGGGAGAAGCGGCTCAACGTCACCAATGGCTGCGTGACCCATATCGATTTCGGCGCGCTGCGTTCAGGCATCCATCGCCCGGCCACCGGTTTCGGCGGCCCCAAGCCGCCCTTCCCTGGCTTCCTGATCGGCGGCGCCGGCGCGCATCCGGGCGGGGGCGTGTCCGGCATTGCTGGGCGGATCGCCGCCAACCGCGCGCTGCGCGAACTCAAGAAGATCAAATAAGCGATGTCGAGCAAACCTAATCCTGTCGGCATCCCCGCCCATCTGGACGATGTGACGGCGCAATGGCTGACCCAGATCATGCAACCGCGCTATCCCGGCATCGTGGTCGAGGGGATGGAGGAGGTATTCCTCCGCAACAGCCACACCACCAAATATCAGGTGAAGCTGACCCTCAACGACGTCGGCAAGGCGGCCGGCATCCCCGAAAATGTCTGCCTTAAAGCCAATTGGGCGCAGTTCGACAGCCAGGGCATCTGTCGCCTCGAAGCGCGTTTCTACGAGGATTTCCGCCGCCACGTCGCCTTCCCCGCCCCACGCTCCTATTTCGAGGCATGGGATCCGCGCCCCGACAGCGGTCAGGGACTGGTCGTGATGGAGGATCTGTCTATTGAAGGCGGTCATTTCGGCATCAGCACCGACCATATGGGCGTGGAGGAAGCGGCGCGCGGCGTCGCCAGCCTGGCGCGCATTCATGGCGCCTTCTGGGACAGTCCGGTCCTTCACGCGGCCGACTGGCTGCCCGTCTCCATGGCGACGCCGGTGGACACGCAGCAGCTGACCATGATGTACAGCTTTGCCGAGCAGAACCATGCCAAGCCGGACTATCAGGCATTCCTGCCGGGCTGGATCAAGGGCGATCTCTCGCGCCTGCATGGAGTCTACAATGCCCTGATCGATTTCGCGCAGACCAAGGAACAGGGCCCATGGTGCCTGGTCCATGGCGACAGCCATCAGGGCAACAGCTATGTCCGCCCCGATAGCGAGCGCGTCTGGCTCGACTGGCAGCTCGTCCGCAAGGGACGGCCGATCCGGGACTTCACCTATTTCGTTCTGGGCGCCCTCACGATCGAGGAGCGGCGCGCCCATGACCGGGAACTGCTGCGCCACTATCGGAACTGCCTGGTCGAAACGGGGGCGCTGAGCGTGCCGGATGACGACACACTCTGGGAATATTATCGCCGCTGGCCGCCCTATGCGATGCAGGCGTGGATCGCGAACATGGACGAATGGGGCCAGAAGGGCATGCACATCGTCGAGCGCATCTTCGTGGCGGGCGAGGATTTGGGCACGATCGCCGCGCTCGGCGTGCAATTTTGACGTAAGGATGATCGGATGACCGACACCGTCACGGCCTTCCGCGCCAATGTTCCGCAGGCGGCACTGGACGATCTGCGCGTCAGGTTGCGCCGTACGCGCTGGCCCGAGGCGGAGACGGTCAGCGACTGGAGTCAGGGCGTGCCGCTGGCGGCGCTGCGCGATCTGTGCGCCTATTGGGTGGACGGCTATGACTGGCGGCGGTGTGAAAGTACGCTCAACGCCCTGCCACAGTTCACGACCTCGATCGATGACCTTTCCATTCACTTCATCCATGTACGCAGCCCCCGGCCGGATGCGCTACCGCTGATCCTGACCCATGGCTGGCCGGGATCGGTACTGGAGTTTCTGAAGGTGCTCGGACCGCTAACCAATCCCGCCGCCCATGGCGCGCCGGACGCGCCAGCCTTCCATGTCGTCATCCCCTCGCTGCCAGGCTACGGCTTTTCGGACAAGCCGACGGCCGCAGGCTGGGGCGTCGAGAGGATCGCGCAAAGCTGGATCCAGCTCATGCGCCGCCTCGGTTATGACCGTTTCGCCGCGCAGGGCGGCGATTGGGGCGCGGCGATCACAACCGCCATCGCTATGGCCGCGCCGCCCGAATGTATCGGCGTCCATCTCAACATGCCGCTGGTATTCCCGGAGGAAAGCGACTTTGCCGACCTGACCCCGGCCGAGGCCAGAACGGTCGAGCGGATGCAATATTATCAGGAGCATGATTCCGGCTACGCCAAGCTACAGGGCACCCGACCGCAGACGATCGGCTATGGGCTGGCGGACTCGCCCGTAGCGCAAGCCGCCTGGATCTACGAGAAGTTCCAGGCATGGACCGACAATCGGGGCGTGCCGGAGAATGCGCTGACACGGGACGAAATGCTGGATGTGATCAGCCTCTACTGGCTCACCAACAGCGGCGCGTCGTCCGCGCGGCTCTATTGGGAAAGCGCCAATGCGTTTCAGGCGCGTCAATTGGACCTGCCGGTCGGCGTCAGCATCTTCGCGCAGGAGATTTTCCGTCCATCACGGCGCTGGGCCGAACGCAGCTACCCGCGCCTCATGCATTGGAATGAGCTGGATGCCGGCGGCCATTTCGCGGCCTTCGAGCAGCCGGCGCTGTTCGTCGCGGAATTGCGGGCCTGTTTTGGCGCGATGCCAAGATAGCGCCTGCCGCAATCTCCCTACCACCCGGCAGGCTCGACTCGTCTTCCGTCGATCAAAACTACCTCCGCATCGGGATCGTGCCGGATGACTGCACAGATGCAGAGCGGCGGCGCGGTCCAAAAGAGAGAGGATAATGCATGAGCAAGCCTGCCGTCGCCCCCCTTGCCGTCATCGATCGGCATCTTGTCCCCCGTCCCTATCCCGCCCGCACCGCGTCCCTGCCCCACGGCCGCTTCACGCCGGACGCCGCATGGCTGGGATCGTTGTTGGCCAACAAATATCCGGGCGTCGTCGCGCAATCGATGGAGGTCGTGCAGCTGTTCGACAGCCACACCACCAAATTGCGCATCGCGGTGGACTGGAACGAGGCCGGACGGGCCGTCGGCTTGCCGCGCAATCTGTGCGTCAAATCGAACTGGTCGGGCATGTTCGACGATGTCGACATCCATGCGCTCGAAGCGCGCTTCTATCATTTCCTGACGGACAAACTCACAGCCAAGACAGCCACATGCTATTATGCCGACTGGGACGATGACGGCTCGGCGCGAGGCTTCATCGTGCTGGAAGACCTCATGGATCGGGGCGGCACGTTCGGCCACTCGACCCAGCATGCCGGTGTCGACGGGGTCGCGACCGCGCTGGCGGACCTGGCAAAGCTGCATGCGGGCCTGTGGGAAAGCCCGTTGATCACGCCCGAAGCGGCGCCCTGGCTGCCGACATCCATGGCGGTGCCGGTCGATTATGACCAGGTCCGCATCATGTGGCACTGGATCGAAGAGAATCTGAAAGACCCCAATTTCCGCGCCATCGCGCCCAGACATTATCTGGACGACGCGCGCAGGGTCGAGCGCGCCTATGACCGGCTGGTCGCCTTCGAGCGCGCCTTCGACGCGCCCTATTGCATCATCCTGGGCGACTGCCATCAGGGCAACACTTACATCCTGCCCAATGGCGAGCGCATGTGGGTCGACTGGCAACTGGGCCGGCGCGGGCGGCCATGGCGCGACCTCACCTATTTCACCGTCGGATCGCTGACGATCGAGGAGCGTCGCCAAAATCATCGCGACCTGATCGCCCATTACCGCGACTGCCTGATCCGGGAAGGCGCGACCAATGTCATCGACCTCGACACCATCTGGAAGGAACAGGTGCCGCGCTGGGTGATGTACGGCATCCAGGCGTGGGTGGCGAACATGGACTATTGGGGCCAGAACGGCCTTCCGATGAACGAGCGGTTCTTCGCTGCGGGCGAAGATCTGGGCAGCTGGAAATTGTTGGGCGAATGACGATCATGCCCCTGCCGCGCTCGAACCGCGGCAGGGGCATCGATTTAACGGCGGCGTTTAGGCGCGGTCAGGCGCTGCGCGGCGCCATGAAGGACGCGATGCGCGGCTGAACGCGCAAGTCGGCCGGCACATGGTCCGGCCCGATGCGCCGATCGATTTCCTCCTCGAACCAGTAAAGCGCGCGCTCCTGATAGCCGGCCCAGATCGAAGGGATCGTCCCGTTGCGCAGCGATTGCTGGATATTTTCGAACAGGCACAAATCCTCGGACAGGATATGCTCGGTCGCCGCGCGCATCCCCTGCCAGTAGAGCTTGTCCTCCTCGCTGTCGGTCGCCCATCCCATCTGGCGCACTTCCATGACAGACCGATCGGACCCCATCGGCCAGAAGCATTGCAGGTTGAACCCTACCGGATCGAGCGAGAAAAATGTGTTGGGAAAGGTCGGCAGCGCAACCGTATTTTCGAGGAAAACCGGCGCGATGTCGTCCGGTTTGACCGGCGGGGTCTTGAACAGCGACTCCCCGCCCTTCTTCCGCGTTCCGAACCGCATATGACCGCCTTCATAAAGCGCGATCACGAAACTGCGCGAATCCAGATGCGGCGCTAATGTCGTGGGATGGACCGTGTTGACATGATAGATCTCAAGGAAATTATGATAGGCAATCTTCCAGTTGCACGCCATTTCGACGAAGAAATGATCCTTCACCACCATGCGTTCCAGCGGATATCCTTCCGTCAGCGCCACGAATTCTCCCAGGAAATTCTGCAACGGCTCAGCGTCATCATCGAAATTGATGAAGATGAAGCCGCGATAGGTATCGCACTTCACTTCGATCAGACCGTTTTCCGCCTTGTCGAGACAAGCGAAATCATGCTGGCTAGGAACCGATTTGAGGGTGCCTTCAAGGTCGTAGCCCCAGGCGTGATAGGGGCAGATGAAGCGCATGGCGCGCCCCTGTGGCTCAAGCAGAAGCGGGGAACCGCGGTGCCGGCAGGCATTGTGAAAGGCCCGGATTCGACCGTCCTTGCCGTGGGAGAGAATGACCGAGCGGTCCAGATGCTGGAACAGGCGGTAGGAACCGGGTGCCGGCAGGTCGGATGCAATGCCGGCCAGCAGCCAGGTGCGATTCCAAAGCATGTCTTTTTCCAGCGCTTCGAAACGCGGGTCGGTGTAGCGGCCGGCTGGAATCGGAGGAAGGGCCGGAAAATCGCTGGGATGCTCGGATCGCTTCAACTGCTCCTCCATCGTCCGGTTGAGCAATTCCAACGCAGCTTCACGCATAGCTCTCTCCTGTAAAAGCCCGCAGGCTCCGTTTCAATCAGACTGGCCACATCACGGTTCAAGGAACCTGCAATTGGATAGGGTCATCACTGTCATAGTCCCGGCAAGCTGATAGCCCTCTGCTCCGATGAGTATGCTTATGGCCTTGAAACATCCTACATCCACGGACGGAATCACCGTCGATTATATCAATCAGCTACTGGCCACGGCGGGCACGGGCGCAACCGTCACCGACATGCGCATCATCGACGCCAAAACCTATGGCGAGCAGATGGTGTCGACGGCGGGGCGCGTGGCAATCGAGGTCGATTATAGCGATGACACGGCCCCTGACCTGCCCAACCGCCTGGTGCTCAAGCTGACCCGGGCGGTCGATGAGATCATGGCCCCCTTCTACGCCAATGAAGTGGCCTTCTACCGGGGCATTCGGCCGGAACTCGCGATCGAGGCGCCGCGCTGTTTCGGTGGCGACTTCAATGCCTCCACCACGCATTTCGGGCTGTTGCTCGAAGATCTGGGCGTGCGGGGCGCGACCTTCCCCAATACCACCATGCGGACCGGGCCGGACGATGTGCGGGCCTTGCTGGATCAGCTGGCCCGGCTGCACGCGCGCTTCTGGGAATCACCCCGCTTCGGCGCGGATCTGGCCTGGGTCGAAACCCATGTCGAAGGCGCGGTCGCAACGATGATGAATGAACTCGCGCCCGCCTATATCGCGCATGAGGTCGAGACGGAAAATTTCAAACGGGAAATGGTGCAGCGGTTGCGCACGACGCCCGACAGGCTGCTTGCAGGGGTGCAGGCGGTGCAACGACATCAATCGACCCTGCCTCAGACGCTGCTGCATGGCGACACCCATCTCGGCAACAGCTACCGCCTGCCCGACGGAACGGCGGGCCTGCTCGACTGGCAGCTCATGGTGCGCGGCTACGCGATGCACGACGTCAACTATATCGTGACCACCGGCCTTTCCATTGCGGACCGGCGGGCGCATGAGCGCGATCTTCTGGGCTATTATCTGGATCGCCTGGGGCAGGAAGGCGTCGCACGCCCTCCTGCCTTCGACGATGCCTGGGCTGAATATCGGCGAACCCTGATATGGGGCGTCTATATCGGCTGGCTGACGACCCCCGTCGTCAATTATGGCTGGGAGATCAACGTCATGAACCATCTCCGGCTGACCACCGCCTATGAGGATCTCGAAACCGCAAAGCTTGTCGACGCGCTGTTTTGACGGCGCTGACCGACTATAACTGATTGCTCCCCGATGCGGTAAACAGTCGCTGAAAATCGACCATCGTGGGCTGATGCGCGGTAAAACCGCCGTCCACCGGGATCATTGCGCCGTTGATGAAGCGGGACTCGTCCGACGCCAGGAAGGCGACGACATGGGCGATGTCGCGCGGGCTGCCCAGCTCCGGGTTGAGATGATGGTCGAGCAATACATCCTTGACCGCTTGCGGCGTCGTTTCGACGGCCGTCTCGCTGAGGACGAAGCCGATGGCGATGACATTGGAGCGGATGCCCTGCTTGCCATATTGGGTCGCAAGGAAGCGGCTGAGGTTGATGAGCGCCGCCTTGGACGCGCCGTAGGCCGTGAGCGTCATTTCCCCCAGCAGGCCGAAACCGGACGCGGAATGGATGAGCGACCCGCCGCCCCCCGCGATCATAACCGGCAGCGCATGTTTGCACAGCAGCATCGGTCCCCGGGCATTGACGGCAAAGGCCTTGTCCCAGGCGCCGGTGTCGAGATGGACGACATCGCGATCGAGCCGGCGCTGCTCGGTCGTCTGATAGGCGGCATTATTGTGGAGTATGTCGATCCGCCCGTGCCGGCCCGCGATCCGCGCAACCGCAGCGGAAACGCTGTCCTCGTCGGTCAGGTCGAACGTCTCCGCTTCGGCACGGAGATTCTTGCCGCGCAACGAATCCGCCGCCGCCTCCACCCGATCCGCCAATATGTCGGAAAGGATCACGGTCGCCCCCCTCTCGGCCAGCACGGTCGCCACCTCCAGGCCGATGCCCTGCGCCGCGCCCGTCACGATCGCTACGCGACCAACCAAGGATCCCACCATTTCGCTTCCTTCTATCCACGTGACAAACGCTGAGCGCCAACCAGCGATACCTAACCGCCTAGGGCGGATCGAAACAATAGGCGCAGATCTTGTTGCCGTCGGGGTCCAGCAGATAGGCGCCATAGGCGTGGGGCACGGCGCCGCGGGGCCCCGGCGGCCCGGCATCCTCGCCGCCCGCAGCCAGACCAGCGCGATGAAAATCATCGACCGCGCGGCGATCCGGCGCCTTCAATCCCAAAGTCGCACCATTGCCGCATGTCGCCGGGCCCTGAAGCGGGCGCAGGATCAGCAATTCGGGCACCCGTCGCCCATAGCCGACGCCCTGATCCAGAAACGGACCGAGATTGACGATCCCCAGCGGCGCAAGCACCGCATCGAAGAAACGGGCGGACCTTTCCAAGTCGTTGCTGCCAATGCAGATATGCGTGAAGATGCCCATCCCGCCCTCTATCTGCTCAGTGCGCCCGGCTCATGCCTTCCAGCATATCGGCGACATAGGGCGTATGATGAACGATCCCGCCATCCACGCCGATCACCTGCCCGGTGATGAAGGCCGCGCCATCCGACGCCAGGAACAGCACCGCACCGGCAATATCCTCCGGCACGCTCTCGCGCGGGAGCAGGACATGCCGCTGGATCATGGCGATCTGCTCAGGGGTCATCATCTCCCGGGCCAGCGGGGAGAGCACGAGGCCCGGCGCGACCGCGTTGACCCGGATGTTAAACCGGCCGAACTGCACCGCCGCATTGCGGGTCAGCGCGTTCACGGCTGCCTTGGACGCGGAATAGGACGGATTGTTGATGTCGCCGGTCAGCGCCACCCCGGTCGAGGTGTTGATTATTGAGCCGCCGCCGCCCGCAATCATGTGCGGCGCGACCGCCTTGATCATCAGCATCGTGCCCCGCGCATTGACATGAAAGGCGCGATCCCAGGTCGCGGCGTCGAGATCGAGAAGCGAGCCATCGGCCGCCATCTGCTCCAGCCGCGTGTCGGCGGCATTGTTGTGGAGGATGTCGATGCGCTGATGCTGCCGCATCACATCTACGACCAGCGCCGTGATGCTGTCCTCCTGTGCGAGATCGAGGGCCATCCCATGTGCCTGCCCGCCCGAGGCCCGAATAGACTGGGCGACGGCTTGCGCCCGTTCAGCCGCAATATCCGCCAGGATCACCGTCGCGCCGGCCCTTGCCAGGGCCCGTGCGCAGGCCTCCCCGATATTGGCCCCCGATCCGGTGACGATAGCGACCCGTCCCGATAAATCCGTCATGGGCATCTTCTCTCCTGTCTGTCATGGGCGCGGCACCATCGGGCTTCCGCCGCAGCGGGACGCTGCCACGGCAGGTGCCCGGCGATACCTAGACAAAGATAGGTTTGGCGGAATTGATAAGCCGCGCATCTATGGCGCTTTTCAAGCGGAGAGCCCTTTATGAGCGTCACCATCTTTCAACTCGACCGGTCCCGCTCTGAACGTGCGGTCTGGTTGATGGAGGAAGTGGAGTGTCCCTATGACATTCGCTTCTTTGCGCGGCTGGAAATACTCGCGGCGGAGCCGGCCTACAAGGCTTTGCATCCGCTGGGTTCTTCGCCAGTGATCGAGGCCGACGGACAACGCATCGCCGAAAGCGGGGCGGTCATGGACTATCTCGCCACGACGCAGGGGAACGGTGCGCTCCGCGCCAATCCCGGCGACTCCGACTATGCTGACTATCTTTTCTGGTTCCATTTCGCCGAATCCTCCCTGATGCCCGCGCTGGTGACGGAGATCATGGCAGAACGGGCAGGCATCGCGCAGGATCATCCCTCCCGCGTCGCAGGTCGGGCTCATTCGGCGCGCCTGCTGAAACTTGTCGACGACCGGCTGACGCATGCCCCCTATATGGCGGGCGACCGGTTCACGGCGGCCGACATCATGATGACCTTTCCATTCACCACCACGCGATTGTTCATGTCCGTCGACGTGGAAGGGCATAAGAACATCGCGGCCTATGTCGGGCGGATGACGGCGCGTCCGGCCTATTGCCGGATGCGCGCCATTGTCGACCATCCCCCGGTCACCTGACGGATCAGCGCATCGCCAGCTTTTCCGCGCCGCCCGTGCGTACCCGATCTCCCATATGCGCACGGGCACGCTCCTCCTCCGCCAGGCCAACGGCGGTCGGATGCTGGACATCGTCCTTGGTAAGGCGGGGTGTCGCAGGATCCCATTGAGTGATGCGTATCCCATCAGGCTGGAGCAGGCCGTTGGTCGCCAGCAGGGTGTCGGCGCCTTGCCACGCTTCCAGGGCCGCCGCCGGATCGTTGATCCTGTAGATCGCGACATAGCGATGGTCGGGCGTCATCGGGATCATCTGGCCAAAGGTGCGAAAGGTCAGGAAAGCAGCCGATTTGACGCCGGGTCGAACGGCCGCTTCACGAAAATAGTTTTCCGCATAAAATCGTCTGAAATGGTCGTCGCTGTCCGCAGGCGGGTTCAGTTCCTCCAGGATGACGCCGCCGGAATGCCCGACGTCCGGATCATTGTCCTGAAAGAGCAGCGGATAATAATGAAAGTCATAGAGCAGGCTGTCATCGATGGCGTCCGATACCTGCATCCGCGACGTCAGCGCATTGTCCAGATGCTCGCGACTGAAGCGCACCGGATCGAATACGTCGTAGAGGGCGAGATATTGCCAGTCGAAGCCTTCGGGCGGACAGGGTTGCTCCCCGGCAAGCCGGAAACGCTGTGCCGTGACCGATCCCCGGAAACGCAGCGCATCGCGAATATGGATGTTGCTGTACCAATCCTCCATATCGGCCTCCCGGCCCGGAACGGCTTTGGTCAGCACGACCAGCACGGCATCGATCATCGCTTTTGCCTTTCCTCTCCTGATTTCTGTTCTCTCAGTCCTGCCGGACGGGCGGCGCGAAAGGCGTCGGCGCCCCCATCGTCGCCCGATAGGACAGGGGCTGCTTCCCGTCCGTATCCCTGATGCCGTACCGCTCCCCCAGTTCCGCGCCGATCAGCGCCTGGCCCGAAAGGGCGGCAAGGTCCGGGTCCTGCGCCAAGCGATCGAGGACAAGGCCTGAAAATTCCGGCGTTTCCCAATGGGGCATGGCGGCGCGTAGGTCTTCGGGGATCATGTCGGGCGGCATGGCCTTCACCGCGTCGGTCAGGATGAAGCCCGGCCAGAGAGACACGACGGATACACCGTGCGGCGCAAGATCGACCGCCATGTCGGCGGTCATCTTGTCCGTTCCCGCCTTGGCCGCGCCATAAGCCGGCCCGTGGAAATAGGATACCGCGCCATAGAAGGAAATGCTGGCGATCAGACCCCTGCCCGCCGTCACCATCAACGGCGCGGCATGATAGGCCGCGACATAGCTGGAGCGCAGGCCGACCGCGATCATGTCCGCGAGCCTCAGCGGCTTTTCCCAGAAGCCGCCCGGCGCGACCAGATCGAGCCCGTAAACGGCGGTGGCATTGTTGACGAGCAGGTCTAGCCTGCCATCCGTCCGCTCGGCCAGTTGCGCGAACGCTCTTTCGACCGCATCATCATCCCGGTGATCGCATAACAGCGAGATGCCCTTGCCGCCCGACTGTTCGATTTCTTCCACGACCGCGGCAAGCTGCACCTGATCGCGTCCCGTGATCGCCACCACATGACCGCGTGAAGCCAGGCCCCGCGCCATGCCGCGCCCCAGCCCGCGCGTCGCACCTGTCACCAGCACTATCTTTTCGCTCATGTCCTGCTCCTTTCCTCAATATTGACGTCGCCATGAGGGACAGGGACTGACCTGTCCAATGGCAAAGGCGCGACCGCCTTCAGTCGGAGCGCGTCGCCGGCAGGACGACATGGCGGGCGGCCTCGCCCAGCGCGGTCGGTCCGAACAGTTGCAGCCGCCGACCCTCGATGGTCGCGAGCAGAGCGATGAGCGCGGCGTCCTCCTCCGGTCCCGCTTCAAGGATATACGCTTCCAGCGCCTCGGCGGCGTCGGCCCAGCGGTCGAAGCGGCGGCCGAGCAGGGCGGACACATCGGCGATGTTGCGCGCCACCATGACCGCCCCATGATCATCGGCGCGCTGTACCCATTCGATCAGTTCGGCGACCTGCGCCTTGTGCATTTCCGCCGCCTCCCCCGTCACCGGCAACGTCCCGAGCGTATCGACCAGCTTGGCCAGCAGCGGCGCATTGTCGCCCGTGCGCTGTTCCAGCGGCCGCAGTTCGGGCAGCGCATCGCCGGTCAGGTGCGACAGCGCCAGCAAGATGGAGCGGCGCAGCGCGAGATCGAACATGAGATAGACCGAATGCGGATCGCCGGGGCATGGCTTGCCGACCGTCCCGGTGAACTGCATCGTGCCGAGCAGCGAGAATTGCAGGACGTGGAAAACCACCGCGTCATGATCGACCGGCTCGCCCGTCGCTTCCTCATAATAGCGGACCAGTTCCGGCAGCGGCGCACCCAGCGGCTCATAGCTGTTGCGCATCCCCATGGTGGCGATGTCGACCAGCGGATCGCCGATCATCGAAAATTCGAAATCGTAGAGCTTGGTCATCGCCCCCTGATCGACCAGATATTGGCCCGAATCGAACTGGATGAAGCTGGCGCGATCGCGGTGCCGCGGTACATTGCGGCGCAGCCAGCCGATGACGAATTCCAGCAACGGCTCGGGTCGACTCTTCGTCCGCCGATAATGCGGCATATAGGCATCCAGACCGACCAGCGCGATCGCCTCTGCGCCCTCGGGCCGATGCACGCCAGCGGCCATAAAGGGTTCGACCGGCAACCGGTGCATCGCGGCGACGGCCTGCATATAAACGCGGCCGATAGCGCTTTTCGTCGCGGCATCGAGCGCCGAGAAATCGCGCGTCCCTTCGATCGCCTCCATCACGATGCAGGGCGGATCGGCGAGATAGCCGTAAATCTCCGGCACCGGCAGCCCCTGGCCGTGCAGCACGGCGATAACATCCGCCTCGCGCTTGAGGTCGGGGAAGATCGATACGTCGCCGCCCCGGTCGCCGCGCAGGTGCAGGCGGCGGACCGTCCCTTCCCTTTCGACGTCGATGAACCAGGACGGGCGCCAGCGGACGAGGCGTTCAAGCCCGACGACCTTGCCGCCGGTCAGTTGCTCGACAAAGGCGGTGATTCGGCCGACCCCGGCATCGTCATAATTGTTGAGCGGCGCGGCAGTCGTCACTGCCCGCTCTCCCCGGCGGAAAAGGCCTCGGCCACGGCGCGGGTGTCCATATATTCCTTGCCGGATACGATCTGCCCGTCCCGGATGATCAGCAGATTATGATAGTCGTTGCGATAGACCCGGTCCGGAAAGACCATCTCGCCCCGGACTTCCACAGCCACCCGATCCCCTTCAGCGGTGATCGCGATCACCTCGGCCGTGCGCTTCTGCGCGCTCAGCAGTCCGCCCTTCACGCTGGCGATGAAGTCGGCCCGGCTCATGTCGCCGTGACCCAATATCCACCACTGGCAATCGGGATGCTGAAGCGCTTCGATCGTCTCGACATCGCCCTCTTCCACGGCCCGCATATAGCGGCGGGCCACTGCCTTGTTCGCCTCGATATCGCTCATCACCCTCTCCGATGCTTCTATGCCGAATTCGCCGACGGTCGTGGCGGACTATTGCCCTTGTGCAGGCGCAACCGCCGTCAGGAACCCTATCCATGGGCGGGTGGCCCTGGCGCGATCGCTCCACAATCTCGCTCGTACAAGAAAGTGGAGGGGGAGAGCGCATGACGACCAAGAGCATGACGATGAAGCTATGTACCTATATGGGCGCAATAGCCGGGACGATGATGTTCGTTGGCATATGGCCGGTCGCGCACATGTTCCCGCCGCTCGACCCGTCCATGCCCGCAGCAGAGGTCGCAGCCTATTATCGCAGCCACCAGATCGGCATATTGGCGGGCGCCATCCTGATCGCCTCTTCTTCCGTGCTGTTTTTCCCCTTCCTCGCCGCGATCGCCACCTTCATGAAGAAGATCGAAGGGCCGATTGCGCCCTTGACCTGGGCCTTCGTGATGGTCGTGGCCTTCGGCTTCGTCACCCTATTCTTCGCCGGGTTGATCTTCACGGCGGCCGCCTATCGGCTCGACCGGCCGGACGCCGTCGTCAGCACGCTGAGCGATATCGCCTTTCTGCTGTTCGTCATGCCGGCCGTACCTGCCTTCGTACAGAATCTGCTGACCGGCTTCGTCATTCTGGGCGATCGCCGCGCGCAACCCATCCTGCCGCGCTGGCTGGGCTATATGAACCTGTGGACCGGCGTGCTGCTGCTGCCCGGACTTGCGATCGGCCTGTTCAAGACCGGTCCCTTCGCGTGGAATGGCGCCCTGGCCTTCTGGCTGCCTGCGGTCGTGTTCGGCATCTGGTTCAACCTGATGATTGTCGCCATGCTCGGCGCGATCAAGCGCGACGCGCTGGGTGGCGAATAATGGCGGCGTCGCAAGCGGTTGCCTCGTCTCCGCGCGGCCATGTGCCGGGCGAGGAAGGCGTATGGGTGTTCATCGGCGGCGACCTCATCGTCTTTGCCGTCTTCTTCGTCACCTATGCGCTCGCCCGGCAGCAGGAACTGGCGCTATTCGAAAGTGCGCAGGCGCTGCTCGACCGGCGCCTTGGCCTGCTCAACACGCTGCTGCTGCTGACCAGCAGCCTGTTCGTCGCGCAGGCCGTCGCGGCGGTCCGCCGGGGCGACGACAGGGCGCGCCGGTTGCTGCTAGGCGCGATCCTGCTCGGCAGCGGCTTCGTCATCGTCAAGGCGTTCGAATATTCGGCCAAGATCGCGCAAGGCTTCACGCTCAACAGCAACAGTTTTTCGATTTATTATTATATGTTTACCGGCATCCATCTGGTGCATGTGCTGATCGGGCTAGGCGTGCTGTGCTTCACCTTGTCGCGCTTCGACCGGGCCGGCCGGATGCAGGGGGGCGTCGCCCTGATCGAGGGAAGCGGCGCCTTCTGGCATCTGGTGGACCTGCTCTGGATCATCCTCTTCGCGCTCCTCTACCTGCTCTAGGAAAGCTGTTTCATGGCCATGATCTGGCGTAGCCGCATCACATGGGTCTGGGCGATGCTGATCGCCGCAACCTTTCTGTCATTCGAAACGATGGCGTTGGGCAATGCCTTTCTGCTTCGTTCCGTGATCCTCGTCATCGCCTTCACGAAAGTTCTGCTCGTCGGCCGCGAGTTCATGGAGTTGCGGCACGCGCCGCGCTGGCTGCTCTGGGGATTCCAGAGCTGGGCGATCCTGACCTGCCTGGTCCTGATCGCCCTGTTCCGCACCTGACGCGATCAGACCGGCACTTCCGTCCCGCCTGCCGCGGCTTCGTCAATGCCCATCTTGCGCGTGAGGTCAGCCATATCGAGATATTCGCGCCAACGCGAAATCAGCCCGGCGTCGTCAAACTCATAGATGGCGACCATCTGGTGCGGACAGGGCCGTCCCATGATGATGGCGGTATCCGACCGCTCCTGCATCACCATCCGGTCGTTGGAGAGGATGTTCACCTCATTGCACTTGTTGTTCGTGGCGAAGGCCATTTGCCGCTCGATCTCAGCGCGCAATGCCGTCTTGCCCTTCACCACGGGACCGCCGGGAACCCAGAGCTGCCATTCGGCGTCCTCCGCCATCATCGACAGGATCTTCTCGACATCGGGCCTGCTGGCATCGCTGCCGTCGCCCCAGGCATCGCAAAATTCCCCGACCTTCCGTTCCAGTTCCACGCTCATCATTCTCTCCTTTTTCTGATTTCATCCTGCCTTATTTTGCCGTTCATCCGGGGGACAAGGCCCGCGTGACGCTGATGAACGGCACGGTGCAGCTCTGACCGCCATCCACCGGATACAACATGCCGTTGACGTAGCGGGATTCGTCGGACGCGAGGAACAGCGCCATGGCGGCAATGTCTTCCGGCTCGCCAATAAATGGCGTGTTGAGCACCTCCAGAAACAGCCGATCCATCTCGGGCGTGGACCATTGCATCTTTGCCGGCGTCTGCGTTGGACCGGGTAAGATCGCATTGCTGCGGATGCCCCGCTTGCCATAGGTAGCGGCGATCGCCTGCACGAACCAGTTGAGCGCAGCTTTGGACGATCCATAGCTATAGGCTGTGATATCCCCGCCCATGGAACTGCCCGATGAGGTGGAGATGATCGACCCTGCGCCGCGCTCCAGCATGTGCGGAATGGCGAGCTTGCTCGCCAGAACGGCGCCCAATACATTCACTCTCAGATTGGCGAGGAAGATGTCGGGATCGAAGGCCAGGAAATCCATGTCGCGCATGGCGTGGTCCTGATTGACGTATAGCGCATTGTTGAACAGCACGTCGATGCGGCCGAAGTCGGCGATCGTCTGGCTGACCATCTTCTCCAGATCGGCCTGTTCGCCGACATCGACGGTCATCGCACGCGCCGATCCGCCGGCGTCGACAACGGCCTGTGCGGTCATCTCGGCGGCTTCGGCGCGAATGTCCGCGACGATCACCGTCGCGCCTTCCCGCGCGAACATCAGCGCGCTGGCGCGTCCGATGCCGCTCCCGCTGCCGGTGATGATGCAGATTTTGTCGGCAAGGCGGGTCATGTGGCGTCCTCTCCCTTATGATTCATTGGCTCTTTGGCGATCCCGCCGCTTCGATAAGCGCCCTTCGCGCTTCAAACCGCCTTCCGGATCGACAGGATCAGGATAAAGGCACGGCTGCGCTGAGGATCGGCCTCGACACGGGTCGCGACCCGCTGCACCAGACTGGCCAACAACGCGTCCCGGTCGCGGGACGCATCGACCCGCGTCAGGAAGTTGGGGCCGTTGGCCGCACCCATCATGGCTGCCCACAGCCGCCCCAGTTCGGCCGCATCGCCGGATAGCTGATAAGCATCCCAATAGGGATCAGGGGACGGGATCGCGGCGAGATGCTCCAGTTCCAGTTCGGGCACCAGGCCGGCATCGAAAGGCGCTTGTATCTGATCGGGCGAACGCCCCGCGGAGGGCGCCGTCATGCTTAGCGTCTCCTCGGCGTTGAGCAGGCCTTCGCCTTCCATGTCGACGATCGACTGCCAGAAATTTCCGGCCATCCATTCGAAGCCGTGGCTGTCGGGTCCCCTGCCCATGAACTGACAGATCAGGCGTCCTCCCGGCCGCAATTCGACAGCGCGCGCCTTCAGGAAGGCCAGCCAATCCTCCGCCAGCACGGCCTCGACGGCGGCACGCGCCTGCGCGGACCGACTGAAGATCGCCCAGCCATGATCCGCGACATCGACCGGATTGCGGCTCATCCAGTGCAGCGCGTTGGAGGACCAGCCCAGGTCGACGCTGCCGGGCGGCAATATCGCATCGAAATAGGATCGGCCGATCGCGGATGGAAAGACGCCCTGTCGGCCATTCAGATAGCTGGCCGGATCCCGGTCCAGCAGGCCGAACAGCGAGGTGAAATCGTTCGAGGGCAGATCCGTATGCACGACCTGCACCGGCCGCTGCGCGTCGTGCGCGCGAACCAGATCGATAGCTGTCGCCATCGGCGCCATCGAATTGCGTCCTTGCGACGCGCCATAATCGACAATGGTGACGGGACCGACAGAACCGTCCCCAATGGCCCGCGCCGCTGCCTCCAGCAGGGGAAGCGCGGATTGCAGATTGGCCTGTTGCAGACCCGAATGGCGGTTGTAGAGCCCGTCCCCCGCCATGGCCGCGACAGCGGCGGGATCAGCCATAAAATGTCTCCGCGATGCGCTGCGTGTAGATCGCGCTTTTTTCGGGTGACAGGCCATAATGGGGGATCACCGGCGTAATCGCGTCGGCCAGGGCGGCGCGCCGCGCGACCCGGCTGCGCACCTCATCAACCGTTCCAACCACAGCGATGCTTTCTACCATTTCGTCGGAGCAGGCCGCCGCCATACCCGCCATGTCGCCCTGCGCGAAGGCGGCCTGGATCGCCGATGCCTGGCGACCGAAACCGATTTCCTCGAAATAGCGCAGATATTGGGGTGACTGACTGTAATAGGCCACGGTCCCCCGACAATCCTCGATCGCCTCGCGCCTGTCTTCGGAAATCGCCGTAAATATCGAAATGTTGAGCGAGAAGTCCTTGCGCGCCCGCCTGGCCCGATCCAGCCCGGCCTTGATTTGAGCGGCCACTTCCCGCTCGATCCAGGCATCGTTCCACAGTGGGTGCCCGAGCAGCCCGTCGGCAATTTCCGCCGCCTGCGCGCAAGCCTTCTGAAACACTGCCGGCAGGACGATGGGAATGTCGCTGCGCACCGGCTTATGGAGCAGGCGGAAGTGCGAAAGGTCGAGACGATGATAGTCGCCCGCCAGTTCGGTGAGTTCGCCCGTATGCCCGCGCGCAACGATGGCGCGGATCATGCCCACGATCTCGCGCATATGGGCGAGCGGCTTGCCATATGCGCTGCCGAACGATCCCTCGATCTGGCTCTGCGCGCTGGATCCCAGCCCCAGCACCACCCGGCCGTTGCTAATGAGGTCCAGGTCGATGGCGCTGCAAGCGGTTTCCAGCGGACTGCGCACGAACGCCAGCGCGATGCCGGTCCCCAGCTTGATGCGCTGCGTGGCCGGCGCGACGGCGGCCAGCGTCGTAAAGGGCGCGCCGAAAATCTGGGGCGCCCACACCCCTTCCACGCCCGCCGCTTCGTAGCTCTGCGCCAGCGCCGACAGATCGGCGCCCGGCATCGGGACGATCTGCGCCCAGACAGCCTTGCGATCGGTCATCCCCATCCCCCTCTAAAAGCCGCTTGTGTCGAAATAGTCGCGCCAGGCGACGATATGGGGGCCGTCCATTTCCAGCGCGCCCATCAGCCGCAGCGAAAGCATTTCCTGCCCGTCCGGTCCGTAGAAAATATCGCTGCGCTCGGTCAGGACCACATTGCCGGCGGCCGCCGCATGATGGACGACGACCGCGCAGCGTTCGAAAGGAATCCGACCCAGAAAGCCCTCGACGAACTGCCGCGCCTGATCGATCCCGACAGTCGTCGCCACGCCGACATTTTCCCAACGGGTATCCGCCGTAAACCGGCGCTCCATGGCGGACAGCATGTCGTCGCGCGAGCCGCTGCTTTCCCGAAAAAACGCCAATGCTTCGTCCAGTGGACCGGGCATGTCACCCCCTGCTCCTGTGTTGCGCGGGCATCATGGCGCGGGGCGGCCGCCTTCTACCCTGCCGAAAGATAGCCATTGGATTTTGATGGAGGGATCGGCACGCCATCGGGCGGAAAGGTCATGCTGAGAATAGTATGTCCTCCCCATAACAGTGAATCAAGCGGCCAAATATCGGGCGTCGCCTATACTTCCCGGCAAAGCTGAGAGGAGTTTTCACTGATGAGCGCCGTTGACGAATTGATCGCCCTTGCCCGGTCGCCCGATCCGTTCCGTAACGCCCCGGACAATCTGGCCGACCTGCAACTGGATGCGGCGCGGGAGCGCTTTGCGGAGCGCCGCCAGCAGATCACGGTGCTCGACAAGCGGGCGAAGGAAGCCGGTATCGACAGCATCGACAGCCTGGCCGATCTCGTCCCGCTCCTGTTCGCCCACACCAATTATAAGAGCTATCCTGAAGCGTTCGTCGACAATGGCCAGTGGAAGCATATGAACATGTGGCTCGGTACGCTGAGCAGCCATGCCACCGACAATATCGACGTTGCGGACGTGCGCGACATCGACGAATGGCTGGATCGCGCCAGGGCAGCGGGCCACCATGTCTTCGCGTCGAGCGGGACGTCGGGCAAATCCTCCTTCCTCAACCAGTCGACGCAGGACCGCGACCTGTCGCTCGCCGCTTGTCTGGCGGCGGCCGACCTGTCGACGCCGGCCTATGTCCCCGATCATAGCCGTTCGGTCTTCACCATGATGCCGCCGCGCGGCACCCATAAGATGATCGAATTCTGCAACGTCCATTTCCCGCGCTGGGCCGCGCCCGGCGAATTTCATCGCCTGAGCGACTATCCGATGCGCGCCTTCGACGCCATGCGCCCCGCGCAGCTGCGCCGCCTGCTGGCGGCCGGTAAGGTCGGTCCCGGTGAGATCGCCGCCTATGAGGCGGAGGTCGAAGCGCGTCAGCAGACGCGGGCGGGCGAGTTCGACGCATGGATGGACCTGCTTGTCAGCCGCCGGGATCGCCCGCTCTATATCGGCGTCATGTATGGCGTCGCCTGGCAGATCGTGCAGGCTCTGCGCGCACGCGGGATCGAGGATGGCGATTTCCATCCCGACACGCTGATGAGCTTTGGCGGAGGCACCAAGGGGGCAGCGGTCCCAGCCGACTATAAGGAACAGATTATGGGCTTTTTCGGCGTCACGCCGGACCGTATCACCAGTTCCTATGCCATGGTCGAAATGAGCGGCTTCTGCGCCAAGATCCAGCCGACCGAATCCTATGCAGTGCCGCCATGGATCATCCCCCTCATCCTCGACAAGCCTGGCGAAAAGCTGCTGGGCACGACCATGGATACGGGCCGGGTCGAAGGCCGCATGGCGTTCTTCGACATATTGGCGGACGGCCGGTGGGGCGGCATCATCTCCGGCGACAAGGTGCAGGTGGAATTCGGGTCCGGCCTGGAAGGCGTGAAGACGCCGGTCGTCCATGCCATCACCCGCTACGCCGATCTGGAGGAGGGCGAGGATAAGCTCAGCTGCGCTGGATCGATCGATTCCTATGTGCGCGGATCGATCACCTCACCGCAGCCGGTCGCGGCCCGAACGACAGGAGGCAGACATGCTGCATGAAATCATCGCCGACAATGATCGGCTGCTCGTTCCCCATGTGATCAAGGGCGCGGTTCAACTCGACGCCGCCGTGGAGCACCGGTCGCGGGCCAGCGGCTCGACGGTCATGACCCCGTCGATCGATCTGGACTCGCTGATCTGGCCGCGCAGCCAGCCCGGTCCCGCCTTCGACACGCAGCTTGCGGAGATCGTGGATTTCCTCGTCGAGGTCGGCAAGGCGCTCGATTTCGACCGGAATATCCATCTTCAGGAGGCCGCGGCCTATAATCTGCGCTGTAACAGCCTGGGCGCGCGCATCCTTGAGAATTGCTACCGCGACATCGCCTGGTTCTTCACCCGCGACGCGGTCGAGGCGGAGGCCGAACAGTCGCTGGGATCGCTTGACCTGCTGGATGGATGGGCGCGACGCGACATTCAGGGCACGGCCTTCGACATCCGCGCCTTCCCGCCGCGCATGGTGCATGTTCTCGCCGGCAATGCTCCGATCGTGCCGCCGGTCACGATCGTCCGAGGGGCGATCAGCAAGGGCGTCCACCTGCTGAAAATGCCGTCCAACGACATGTTCACGGCGACCGCCCTGCTGCGGACGATGGCGGATGTCGGCCCCAACCATCCGGTGACGCGGTCCTTTTCCGCCGCTTACTGGCGCGGCGGCGATGCCAGCATCGAAAATCACATCCTGCGCTCGCAATATTTCGACAAGCTCGCCGTCTGGGGCGGCGAGGCGGCGGTGCGCCATGCCATGCAATATGCCGCGCCGGGCTTCGAGATCATGTCCTTCGATCCAAAGGTGTCCATCTCGCTGATCGGTCGCGAAGCCTTTGAGGGCGTCCCCCTCGAGACCATCGCCGAGAGAAGCGCGGCCGACATCATCGCCTTCAACCAGGATGCGTGCAGCTGCGCACGCTTCCAGTTCATCGAGGGATCGGACGATCAGGTCGACCGCTATTGCGAAGCGCTGGTTGAGGCGATGGGCCAGGACATCCGCTATGGCGCAGGGCACGACGGCCCGCTGCCGCCCGCCATGCTGATCGAGGAACTGAACATGCTGGGCAATCTGGAGCCCATCTATCGCCTGTTCGGGCGTCCCGACGGCCGGGGCATGGTCATCCGCTCCAGCCAACCGGTGTCGTTCAATCCGGGCGGCAAGCTCGTCAATGTCGTCACCGTCGATCGGCTTGCGGACGCGATCCAGCATGTCACCGTCGCGACCCAGTCGGTCGGCGTCTATCCCCCCTCCCGCATCGCCGAGGTGCGCGACGGGCTTGCCTCGGCGGGCGCCCAGCGCATCGTCGGCCTCGGCAACATCAACACCGGAAAATTCGGCGGCCTGCCGCACGATGGGGGATGGCCCGTGCACAAGATGATGCACTGGGTCGTCACGGAAGCAGCGAAAGATTGAACCAGATCATGACACAGACGACTATTCAGGCGCTGTCGCTCGACAGCTATCGCCTGCTCGGCCGCTCGGGCCTGCGCGTTTCTCCGCTGGCGCTCGGAACCATGACCTTTGGCGAGGAATGGGGCGCTGACGAGCAGGAATCCCGCCGTATCTTCGACAGCTATGTCGACCAGGGCGGCAACTTCATCGACACGGCTGGCTATTATGCCGACGGCGCGTCGGAGATATTGACGGGCAAGTTCGCGGAGGCGAAGCGCGAACGGCTGGTTCTTTCCACCAAATATTCGCTGACCCGCTCAGTCGGCGATCCCAATGCCGCTGGTAACAGCCGCCGAAACATGGTGCAGACGGTGGAAACGAGCCTCAAGCGGCTGAAGACGGATCGGATCGACCTGTTCTTCCTGCATGTCTGGGACGATATGACGCCTGCGGACGAGATTTTGCGCGCGTTCGACGACTTGGTGAGGCAGGGCAAAATCCTCTATCTTGGCCTGTCGGACACTCCCGCCTGGCAGATGGCCCGGTTGCAGACCATGGCGGAATTGCGTGGCTGGAGCCAGCTGGTGGCCTTGCAGTCCGAATATAATCTGGTTGAGCGCACGGCCGAGCGCGACCTTATCCCCGCCGCCAGGGCGCTGGGTATCGGCGTCATGCCCTGGTCACCGCTGGCGAGCGGCATGTTGTCGGGCAAATATGCGACGGGTGGCAGCGCCCATGCCGGCGAGGCTGGTGGCCGTGGCTCCCTGCTCGAAGCGGCAGGCCGCGTCGATGCGCGCGTGGTGGCCATTGCGGACGCGGTGAAGGCCGTCGCCGACGAGATGGGCGTCACCTCGGCGCAAGTGGCGATCGCCTGGACCCTTGCCAATCCGGCAGTCGTCTCTCCGCTGCTAGGCGCGCGGACAATGCGGCAATATGAAGACAATGTCGCCGCGCTTGGCGTCAAGCTGGAGCCCGCGCAGCTGGAACGGCTAGACGCGGTGAGTCGCACGCCGCTCGGCTTTCCGCATGATTTCCTCGCCTCACCCTTCATCCGCCATGGGCTGACGGGCGGCACAAATATCCGGCCGCGCGCTTGATCAGGCGGCGCGGATGAGCCTTCCGGGACGCGCGCCGGTATCGGCGCCGTCCCGCCGGGTGATGACCCCGCTGACCATCGTGGCGCGATAACCGGTGGCCTGCTGCGCCAGACGGCGCCCGCCGCCGGGCAGATCATGCACGACATGGGGGGCATGCAAGTGCAGCGCACCATGATCGATCAGGTTGATGTCGGCCTTCAATCCCGGCTTCAGCCGCCCCCGGTCCCGCAGTCCCAGGAAGTCGGCATTGTCCGCGCTCAGAGCCTTGACCCCCGCCGGGATCGTTAGTTGCTCGCCAGCCCGATCGCGGGTCCAATAGGCCAGCATCGTGGTCGGATAGCTGGCATCACAGATGATGCCATAATGCGCGCCGCCGTCGCCCAGTCCCACGATGCTGTAGGGATCGCGCATCATGGCCAGGGCAGGGTTGAGCGACCTTTCCGCATAATTGGAAAAGGGCATCAGGATCAGCGCATGGCCATCCTGCTCCAGCATCAGATCATAGACCAGTTCGACCGGGCTGACGCCGCGCTGTCCGGCCAGCGCGGCGATGCTCTGGTCTGGTGACGGCTCATAATCGGGCTCGGCTCCCAGCGGATAGATATTGTCCCATGTCCGCAGCAAGCGATGCAGCGGCGTCGGCGTCTCGTCGGGCTCCTCCGCGATCAGCAGGGCGCGGAAGGCGGGATCGCGCATGATGGCGACCTTTTCCGCCAGCGGCCGGTCGGCGATCGCACGATAGCTTGCACAATGGCTGAACGCGTTGGCCGACGTCGATAACCCGCACATCGCACCCATCGGCCGGGGGAAAACCTGCGCCAGCACTGGCGCCGCGCCGCTGCGATTATGTTCGGCGAGCGCATCCATGGTGCGCCGCCAACCCTGCGGATCGGTCGACCATTGGGCGAGCGAATAGGTCAAAGGACGCCCCGACGTGCTGGTCATGCGCTTCATGAGGTCGAGATCGCTGGCCCAGTCGGCGGTATCGAGATTGGGGATCATCTGCAGCACGCCGCGCCCCGCATCCCCGACCGATCGGGCGATCGCCACCAGTTCGTCGCTGTCCGCTTGAAAGGACGGGATGAACGCGCCGTCGCCGCGCCGGTGCACCAGCGAACGGGATGTGGCAAAGCCAAGCGCCCCGGCCGCCATCCCCTCCGCCACCAGTTGCGCCATCCGCGCGACATCCGCCGCCGTCGCCGGCTCGCGATCCAGCCCGCGCTGGCCCATCGCATAGACCCGGAGGGGCGAATGGGGAATATAGGCGCCGACATCGGCGTCCCATGCGCGCGCTTCCAGGGATTTCAGATAGTCTGGGAAGCTCTCCCAGTTCCAGGGCAGGCCCTTGGCCATCACCGCTTCGGGAATGTCCTCCACCCCCTCCATGACGTTGACCAGCGCTTCGCGGTCCTTCGGCCGGCACGGCGCGAAGCCGACACCGCAATTGCCGATAACGACGGTGGTGACACCATGGTCGGTGGACGGCACCAGACTGTCCGTCCATGTGACCTGTCCGTCATAATGGGTATGAACATCGACGAAGCCGGGCGTGACGAGGAGGTCGCGGGCGTCGATCTCCTCTCGCCCCCGCCCGACGTCAACGCCGATCCTCGCGATACGTCCATCAACGATGGCAATGTCCGCCTCGAACGGATCGCCGCCCTGCCCGTCGACGATCGTGCCGCCCCGGATCACCAGATCAGCTTTCACCATGTCCCTGGCTCCTCTCAGCCTGCCAGCGCAGCCAGCATCTCGCCCGATGCCTGTTCTTCCGTGACCCACTTCACCATGCGGCGGACCGGCTCGATCGCGTCCTGCCTTTCCATATTATGCTGCATCGTCGCAGCCCCGCCCAGCGATACGATCCGCTGCGCGCCCTGAAAGGCGAGGCGGTCGCGCAGCTCGTCCTTGAGACTTTCGGGAAAGATGCCGATCGTCTGGGTATAGGCGTTGACCGCACTGACGGCCGTTTCCCGGCTGTCGATGGGCACGATATTGCCCACCCGGCAGGCGAGCGTGCGCGAAAAATCGACCGGATATTCTTCCTGGCTCACGATCACCGCGCCTTCGTTGGTGCGGCCGCCGAAGATGCGATAATCCTCGTCGTTGAGGCGGATGCCGTCGATCTCGGCCTTGAGCGCACCGTCAAACGCCTTGTGCGGCGTGCTCAGATGATCGGGCAGGCGCTGGAGAGCGTCGAAGGTCATCTGCCCCAGCCGATTGGCACACTCCAGCCCGGCTTCGTCCGTGCCGCATTCGACATAGATGACGCGTGCGGACACGCAGCCTTCCTGATTTTGCGCGCCGATATCGAGCGCCAGACGGCGCGCCACCTGCTCCAGCGTCTCCTCGTCGGCGAAGGCTTCGCGACCGATGATCGTCCCCGACAGCTTGGGGTCCTGGGTGATGAGGTCGATGCCCGGTTGCAGATAGCGCGTGATATGCTTGACCGAATCGAACCCGCCCCAGGCAACGATCTTCTCAACGCCGCGCGGATCGTAGATTGCCGACTCCACCTGATCGTCGCCGCCTTTCCAATAGGCGACGGAGACATGTTTCGACAGCGGATGGTCGGGGTCCATCTCGACCATGGTGCGCACCAGCGCGGCGGCCGTCAGCGGATCGTTGGACGGCAGCTTGATGATCGCGTCGGACCGGGTCAGCGCATTGCGGATCACCGTCAGGATCGACACGATCGGCGCATTGCCGGCAATGACGTGCACGGTCCGCGCACCGAAGGCGCGCGTGCGGGCGGTGAGACCCGGAAATCTGCCAGCCCCCTGATCCACCCAGCCTTCCAGATAGTCGATGCCGCAGGAGCGTTCCATCATCCGCCGCATTTCGGTCCGATCGAAAGCCGCGCCGATATGTTGGAAATGGACGCGCAATATGCTCTCCGACAGACCGGAGGTCAGGCAGGACAGGCGAAACGCCTCCTGCAAATGCCGGTTCTGACCGAAATCGAGCCGCTCCCCCAAGGCAACGAGGAAATCGAGTATCTCCTTGAAGCTCAGTGCATAGAGATCGGCCATGGCTGAAGGCGTGCGCAACGGCAATCGCGCGACATGCTTGGCGATGTCGGGCGCCGAAAAGCTGACACCGCCCCGGCGGCCGCCATAGTCGATGTCGGCATCGTCGATAATCTGGCCCCGGATGATCAGGGGCACGCGGAATGGATCAGTCATGGCTCTACTCACATCGACAGTTCGGCAAGAAATTCGAGAGCGCGGTCGTGCGCTTCGGGAGCACCAGCGCAGACGATGCGGTCATCGCCGCCTTCCTTCTCGCTGTAGCGGCGTACCGGCGGAATGACGTGTGGCCCGGTGCGGCCGCAGGCGCAGGGCTTTTCCCAGCCCGCCAGCGTGATCTCATCCCCCGTCACCAGCCCGGCCCAATAGGTGTTTGGCATCAGGTCGAACGAGGCGAAGCGGCCGGTCAGGCCGTCCTTGCGCGGCAAGGGCTTGCCGGTCGCTGGGTCGAGCAGGAACGGGATCTGGATCGGCGGGATGTGATAATGGCCATGCTCGCACATCATCGACAGACCCATCTGTTCGGATGTGGCGTACATTTCATAGATGGTATCGAAACCCAGAAACTCGAGCACGCGCTCGCGCCAGTCGTCGGGCAGTTCCTTGCCCTTATTGCCACCGCCGGTCAGCAGCACGCTGCCCTTGCCGAAGACGTTCTTGAGGCCACGCTTAAGCCCTTCCTCCGCCCAGTCGTAGAGGATCGCCCACATCGCCGTCACATAGACGTCGCGCCCCCCGAAGCGCCGCTGCGCCTCGCTGAAGAAATGCTTGAGGTCGTCGGGCCGACGCCGCTCCAGTTCCAGCAGCGCCTCCCGTCGTTCCAGCAGGACCGGCGGAATGTCGATCATGCCGGCCTCACCCCGCGCCTCCGCCGCGCGCAGGCGGCCGCCCAGCGAGGCGATGTCCGCGCTGAACCGGGCGTTGGGATAGAGGAACAAGGTGTTTTCCTCGCCCTTGGCATAGAGATCGACCTGGATGCCGTTACCGCGCTGCATCGCGGCTGCGCCGTAGCGATAGCCCGGAATGATGATCGGCATCCCGTCCTTCACAATGTCCCGACCTCGGTCCGGCCACCAGTCGCGGATGATGACCCCGGAATGGACGATCGTCTCGCGCCACTGCTTCTTGCTACGGGGGACGAAGCTCAGCTTACCGGTGGTGCCCGACGTATGCTGGACGGTCAGGTCTGTTTCCGCGTCGAGCAGGTCGATCCAGTCGTCGATCGTCTCAATACCGCTGGCATCGACATGAGAAATGTCGCTGGTCGTCAGGCCAGCGAGCCATTTGGTGAGCTTGTCGAAGCGGCTGCGCTCCAGATAGCTGATCGGATAGGATTTGTAGACGGTGTGCGGAAACAGCAGCGGCGCCAGATCGTCGATCGTCTCGATCGTCTCGACGCCCTGCTCGCGCGCCAGCTTGTCCAGCACCGACAGGCCCGGCCGCAATTCGGCAAAGCGCTTGCGCGCGCCTTCCAAATGCAGCCTGTCGATCTCCTCGCAACTGAGCGTGAAAGCCTGCGCATAGGGCGCGTCATGGAAACTGGTGGGATCGGCGATCAGTCGATCGAGATAGCTGGTCATGGAGAAAATCCGCCTTTCTGTCGGGGACGGATTGTGGCGACGGCGGGGCGCTCCCCGCAATGCCGATGCCTACCGCCGGAGCGCCCAAACATCGTCAGGCGGACATGACGCATTAGATGGGTTGAGGATGGAGTATTGGTTGAGAGGCGGGCTCAACGCGATGCGCCACGCTCTTCGCGATATTCGCGTGGCGTCATGCCGGTCGCCTTTCGGAAGGCGGCCGAGAAAGCGGCGGCGCTCTGGAAACCGCATTTGCCGGCGATCACCTTGATCATCGCCTCGTCGTGGACAAGCAGGTCTTGCGCACGCGCGATCCGGCGGCTGGCGATATAATCGGTCAGGGTTATGCCGGTGGTGGCCCGGAAAGTCCGAATCAAGTGACGCGGGCTGGTACGAATTTCGGCGGCCAGATCGGCTACCGAAAGCATCTCGGCCAGATCGGCCTCTATCTTATCCTTGATGCGACGCAAGCGCCAGCCGGGCATCTGTCCATGTGCGCTACGGTCATCATATTGGGCGTGGCGAAAATGCCGGCACAGTTCGACGACAAGCATCAGCGCCATGCTTTCGAGCAATATATCCTGTCCAAAGCCCGGGTTGCGCAATTCCTCCACCAAGCGGGCAAGCCCCTGACGCACCCGACCGATCTGAACATCCTGACATGCAGCCAGATCGGCGACGCTGTCATCCTCGAACAGTTGCATCGCCCGGTCGTTTTCAAATGTCAGACACAGCAGGCTGTGTTCGCCCGGTTCGCTCAGGGTCGCAAATGCACCACCCTTGGGCAGGAAGACGACATCGCCTGGCGGATCTGCCAGTTGGCGTTCGCTGTTGAAGAAACGAGCAGTGGGGCAGCGCGGGCCGATGGAAAAATCCAGATAGTAGGAATCGGGTCGAAAAACCGATCGGCTGCTTTGAGTCCATCCGAAGTGACGGATATCGGCGAAAATGCCATTGGTATGGAACCGCCGTTCCACATGGAAATGCGACGCAGTGTGCGGGGCACAAAGCGGCAGACCAAGATCGGCTTCATGTCGCATCCTCAACCTCCTCGCCATCGATCAAATCTTGGCTCGATCCTAAAGCGCAGGATCATTATTTCCCTGTAGATCGCGAATGGCAAGTCAGTGTCGATCATAATCGTGCACGTCCGCGACTACCCATCGGCTCGCCAATGCAAACAGACCGGCGGCCAGTATGAAGAAGCAGGATCCCAGGCTGAGCGACAGGCGCAGCCCCTGCGCGCTTGCCGCCTCACAGGCCGCGACTGCCCGCTTGGCGCACTCGGCAAGGCTGATGCCTGCCGACACCCGCGCGCTTTCCCCCAATATGTCGCTGGCAAGACCGATCAGCGGCGGACCCAATCCATAGCCTAATATGGAACTTGTGGCGATAATCACGGCGGAGGCCATGGCGCGCATATGCGGGGGCGCCACGTCCTGTCCGTGCGCATACATGGCAGGCATGTAGAAGTGCTGCCCCATGGATCCGAGCACCATCAACGCCACCGCAAGGCCAACCGTCGGAATCTGAAAAGCGAAGGCATATAGAGCCCCACACCAGAGCAATCCGAAGGAAGGCAACCAAACCTTGATTCGCGGGTAGCGACGCGCGCCCAGGTCCATCATCGGGCCGCCCAGCAGCGTGAAGACGATGCCGACGCCACCGATCACCAACCCCATCAGTGCCGAAGCATTGGCCAGAGACAGACCATGTCCGCGCATGAGGAAGGATACCATATATTGTTGATTGGCATAGGAGCCGATCCCGGCGACGCCCCCCGCAACGGCCACAAGGGCGAAACTACGCCGGGCCAGCAACTGGCGGACCGTATCAACCCACGATGCGGAATGGTGCGATGGGGCTTGGCTGCGCGGCGGTTCCGCTACGGTGGTACGAAACAGCAAGGCCATGACGATACCGGCGATCCCGCAGATGATGAACGCCGTGCGCCACCCGAAAGCCGCGATCATTGCGCCCCCGCCCACCGCTGCGATGATGGCGCCGAAAGGGCCCGCAACCGCAAAAATGGCTATGGCGGTTGCTCGACGTTGCGCGGGGAATGCGTCGGAGATCAGAGAATGCGAGGCTGGCGTGCATCCCGCTTCGCCAATGCTGACGGCGGCGCGCCCGACGAGCATCTGGACGAAATTGGCCGCAATTCCGCAAAAGGCCGTCATTGCACTCCACAATGTCAGCGAAATGGCGATGATCCCGACCCGGCGACCGCGGTCAGCCGCGCGCGCGATCGGGAAACTGAAGACCGTGTAGAGTATGGCGAATGCGGGTCCGCCAATCAGGCCAAGCTGAAAATCGCTGAGATGGAGATCGACCTTGATCATTTCCTGGGCGACCGAGAAGAGCAGTCGATCAATATAATTGAGGCAATTGAGTAGAAACAGCGCCACAATTGTCCACGATAACAGTGATCGCCTGCCGGCGGAAAGCGATGCGTTTTCCGCTATCGGTTGCGGACCTGCATCCACTATTGACGGATTGCGCATCACTCATCCTATTTCATCTTTATCGACTGTGATGAAGGCTATGCCAACACCGCACCCTACGCCCCCGCCACGACTATCGCCGGGACGACAAATGTCGCGCCGGAGACATATTCCTTCCCCTATGGCTCCCCCGTCGATTCCCCGGTTGTTGCACAACAAACACAGGCAAAGGAAGGATTTACGATAATCGCACTCCGCGCGCCCGCCATGTCGATTTGCAGGCCATCGCTTGGCAAAGTCGCGCCATGCAGGACCGCATCATGATCCAGTCGATCGGTATCTTACAGGCAGCGACGCCGTTTCCCGCCATATCTCTTCCCGCAATATTCGCCCAGATCGCGCATATCCTTCGCCGCTGCCGCGGCCTGTTGTTGCTCGCAGGGAAATTCCTTTTCACGCGCCTCGACGCGCTCGCATAATTCTTCGATATCGCATCGTGAAAGAATGTTCTTTTCACGCAAATAGCAGACCAGGCTCTGCAATATGATCAAAGCCTTGTCGCCACTGTCCACCGATTGACTGATATCCATTTTCGACCCTGTACCTTGAAATACGGCATAACTGCTCGTTCTTGACCGAGCAGTTATGCAGCAGATCAGCGATGGAACTCCTGACGAAAGATAGGATCGTTCACGCAGGCCGGATCGGGTCCATGAGTGAAGTGGACGAAGCCACTTCACTCATGCCCCAATGTCAGAATCGATAGGAAACCGTTGCGCCCCATGTGCGCGGCGCTGCGGTAAAGCCGATCGCGGTGCCGAAGGTGCCATAACCGTTGAATATGGCGTTATAATATTTTGCCTGCGTCAGGTTGCGCCCCCAAAGGGTGAACTCCATTCCGCCGTCGAGCTTGAAATTCAGGCTTCCGTTCAGCACCCCATAGGCCTTGAGCCGACTGAAGCTGTTCTGCGTATCGATGAAGCTGATAGCCGCCGCACGCTCCGCCGCGTCGTTGACACCATCGTTGAGCGCCGGTGTCGTCAAATCCGCAGTGGCATAGTCCTGGTAAACGGCAGAAGTGTAGGCATAGTCGGCATGCAGCGCAATTTCCCCCCCTTTGACCGGAAAACGCTGCGTCGCGCCGATGTTCCAGGTCCAGCGCGGCGCGCGCGGAACAACCTCCCCGCTACGATCCACCGTACCGCCCAGGCCCGCCGCGGTGAATGATCCCGCAGCATATTTCGCCTTAAGCCAGGACAAGGCGCCGCTCAACTCCATGCCCTGCCACGGAATGAGCGTACCTTCAAATTCCAGACCATAGGCCTTCACATCGCCTGCATTCTGAACGAACTGGGTCAGATTACCGCCGACCAGGGCATTGACGACATTCTGGGCGCCGTTGCGCCAAATGTAGAATCCAGCAAAATTAGTTCGCAGATGCCGATCGAAAAAGTCGCCCTTGAAGCCGATCTCGGCATCCTTCACCTTTTCCGGCGCAAAGGAACTCGCATCGGGCGGGGTCGGACGCGAATTGAGACCGCCGGCCAGTGCGGCGCCACCCGTCTTTGCATAGATGAGCTTGCCGTCTCCCAGTTCGTAGTCGATGCTGGCGAGCCAGGCGGGATAATCAAATTTGGCCGTCACAGGATCCGTGCAATCCGGACCGGGGGCGACCAGATTTGCATTGGCACCCACGGCGCATAGCCCCGTAGCGGGCAACGTGATCAGTCGGCCGTTGGAGACGAACGAACCGGAAAAGCCCGGAATCCCTCCGATATACCCCATGCGGTTGATCGAACGCTTGTCCCAGGTATAGCGGAATCCGCCGGTCACGCGCAGCCGTTCGGTCAGGCTGTAGTTGACTTGGGCGAACAAGGCCTTCGATTCCGACTTGTATGTGGCCAGGTTGGTATTGGCCGGGGCCAGGTTGAAACCGAAGTCGGTATCCTGGAAGACGAGCGACTGGGACTGCTCATCGCCCGTTTCCTTGAAATAGAAACCGCCGAAAATGAACTCCAGCTTCCCCAGGTTACCGGAGAATTGCAGTTCCTCGCTACGCTGCTTTTGCGAATAGTCGCTCGCATAAGATGCGATCTTGGCGGGCGTGCCGTCAAGATCGGTACCATCCCCGGTATCCGCCTCGCGATAGGCCGTTATCGATTTGATCTTAACGTCGCCCAGATCATATTCGATGGTCGCACGGACACCCCACGTCTTGTTATAATTATATGGCGTATCGATGTTGGCGTTGCCCGTGTCGGGATCATTATATGTTCTGTAAAAGCGGCTCTTGCTCTGAAGGAAGCTGGCGATGTCGAATTGACCGGAATATAGTGCGAGCGCCGGTCCGGTCGGGTTGATACCGCGCAGAGCGACGTTATTGTATGTATCTTTGATATTGGCATAGTCGGCCGACAGGGACACAGTCATCGGGATCGCGGACGGCTCCCAGTTCAGCGTGGCACGGCCCGCGATGTCGTGATCGATACGGGCCGCATCGACCCCTCTTATCGGATTGTCGCCAAAACCCTTGCCCCTCTCGCCATAGCGGCCAGCCAGGCGCAAGGACAATTCATCGCCCGAAATCGGCAAGGTCAGCGCGGATTCGATGGACCAGCTTTCATAGTTACCGATACGTCCGGTTACATAGCCGCCGAAATTTCCGTCCGGCTGCACAGTTGTCATGTTGAGGGCGCCACCCGTCGTGTTGCGTCCGAACAAGGTTCCCTGGGTTCCGCGCAAGACCTCGACCGAAGCCAGATCGAGAAGTCCGAGATTCCCGGCGATAGGTCGCCCATAATAGACGCCATCGACATAGATGCCGACCGCAGGATCGGAAAATGAGTTAGGGCTATTCTGCGCATTGCCACGGATGGCGAGATATATGAGCGATGCGTTGCCGGTGCCACCGGATTGCACCGACAAACCCGGCGCCGCCCGGCCCACATCCGCCACTTCGACAATCTGCCGTTCAAGCAGCGCAGTCGGATCGAGCGCCGTGACGGCAACGGGAACCGTCTGAAGATTTTCCGACGTGCGGCGAGCCGTCACGATGATGTCGCGCACGCCGCTATTGTCATCACCGCTCGCACTTTGCTCGACCGCTTCTGCCGCGTGGCTTACGCCTGCACCACCGACACCCAATACCGTGCCGGCCATCAGGATTGCGCGGAATATTTTAACCATTTCATCCCCTCCACTATTAATATTATTAAATAACGGAATTTAATTACCATATTTATTATTATTTTTATGCATTTATATTAATGGTACTAAGAGAAGAAATATTATATACTTATATTATATCACCGATCTAAGGCCGCGAATATGATCTTGAAAACTAGATCAGTGCGATATTGGGCAGTATATTAAGTACTTTACTGTTTCGCCGTCGCCGGTTATTCCACCCTCCGAATTTTATCGCTTCATACGCAGAAGACACATACCGTCGGATAGGTATCCTGACCCAGAGGCCCACGCACTTACCCCCGTAGCAAGGGCTCCATGGGCACCAGAACAAGATGATCGGCAGGCGCATCGGGACCTGCGATCACCAGGCATTGTCGCAGCATCCGCCGGTGAAAGAAGCGCGTCAGGGCGGCATGGTCGGCAGGCGTGCTCTTTTCGATGAAGCGCATCAATGCGGCCTCACCCGCGGCGGCATCGGCATAGGCCATACCCAGCAGCGCCTCGACGTCCTTGCCATCCTCTTCCCGCAGCCAATCGCGATAGCGCAGCTGGTTCCGCAGATAGTGAGGGATCGAGGCAAGGATATTACGTTGCCAGCCCTGTAGCGATCCGCTTTCCGGCAGACGTTCGATCTCCGCTTGCAATTTATGAAGTGCCAGATCATTCTGGTCGACGGCGGCGGGCGGCGGAAGCGCAATGTCGTCGAGCGCCACGCCCAATATCTCGGCCAACGCCTCCATACATCGCCGTCCGATCATCGACACCTGTACCGCTGCCTCGACCCAATCGCCGCCGCGCCCCTTTTCGTGCATCCCGAACAGGGGACCGTAAATGGCTTCGGCGAGGAAGGACACGGTGTGATAGGCGATCGCGTCAAAATCGAGCGGTACGCCGATCGCCGTTTCATAGTGACGGAATAGAGCGGCGACGTCGCCCATATTCTCGATCGGGTGGCGCCCCCGGAAGCACGCGAGATCGCGCATGGGATCGCCTAGATGACCGATTTCCACATCCAATATGCCGGTAACCTGGGCACCGTCCGAAAGGAACTGGCCGCAATCGCCCGTGACGAAGGAGATGGATTCCCGATGTCGGGGATAGTTTCGGCGCAGCCATCGCGCGCAAAATTCCAGCAGCGGATCGGTGATGCCCTGCTCGACCGTCATGGCATGAAAGCGTTCGAAATTATGCAGGGCGATCTCGCGCGCACCCTGCGGCAAATGGGCTCCGCCTTCGATGAAAGCCTGACTTGGCAGGCTGTGGATGTCAGCCAATATCTCCATATAGCGTAGCGATGCGGCCCACCGATCCTCGGTCATCACCGACGCGCTTTCGATCGCCTCCTGGACCAGGCCGGGATCCCGGCCGCCTTCTATCCATTCCATCACGATGGTGTTGGGTTGGTCGCACATGCCCAATATGGCGGGAATGGGAATGCCATTTTCATGCAGTGCGCGCTGCATGCGCATTTCATACACAAGCGGATAGGGATGGGTCGGCCAGGTGCGGTCGCCCTTGAGCAGAAAGTCGCGCTTCACACCATTTTGCTGCGCGCTGGCGCGCCAGACCGGGCGCCAGCGCCGCTGTTTTTCGAGCATGACTTCAGAACAACCCAGGACATCCTCAAGCCATCGGCTGAGTTGTTCGCGGCTTTCGGCCTGATCCTGATCGGCTTCGGTCTGCGCCATCGACGGTCCTCTCCATAGTCTTTTTCTGTCCATTATGGCCGGTGCGTCATCCGCCTTTTATGGGCCGGGCGGCCGTTGCGGAAAGATCGGGCTAACGCACCGTTTTTAGTGCCTGCCCTCAATCACCAAACCGATAGCGAACCTCCACGCCATAGGTCCTCGGCGCGCCGTAGAATCCACTGAATATCCCGAGCGCCGCCGATCCGACATTGCTCGACGCCAGATATTTCTTATCGAACAGATTGCGCACGAAAAAGCTGATGTCGGCATTGCTGCCGCCAACGCCGTTCAGGTCCAGCCGTCCGTTGACCAGGTCATAGGCAGGCAGGACCTGGTCGGAAGAGCGTACCTTGCTGGAATGATAATAGTCCAGGCTGAACACGGTTTCCGCCAGCGATGGCGGCACTGGCAACGTCCAGCGCACGCCAGCCGTGACCGTCGTCTTTGCAACCAGATTGAACGGCACCTTGAGCGCTGCAAGATAGGATTGGAGATCCGCAGGCACCGTCAGCGACCGCGACTTGAGGTCCAGGAAGGTCGCACCGGCGTCGAGGGACAAGGTCGATGTCGGCTGGATGCGGGTCGAAAGGTCGATGCCCGCTACCCGGGTCTTGCCGGCGTTGACCAGCAGCGTCCCGCCGCTTGGATCGTTGCTGGCGTCGCAATCGCCGTCCGGTGATTTTGGCGGATTGGTCCCGCCCGGCGTGATCGTGCTGCAACTCGCCTGGGTGTTGAGGCCCGAAATCGGCACCTGCACATTATTATACCAGCCGACAAAGGGTGATGCGTTGAACTGCAGCTTGACGTCGCCCACGGTGGAGTCGGAGCGGATACCGACCTCCACATCCGTCACCTTTTCCGGGGCGAAGGACTGGAAGGGCGCCAGCCGCCCGGCCAGCGTCGGGCTGTTAATGCCACCAGCGCGATAGCCCCGGCGCGTGATCGCATAGAGGAAGATCGCATCCGACGCCTTCCAGTCGACGCCCAGTTGCCAGGTCAGCGCCTTGGACGAGGTCTTGTTGACGCTCGAATTGCGGATCGTTGCCGCGCCGTCCGCGCATTCCTCGGGTGAAACGACAGGCTGATTGCTCAGGCCGCCGCCAACGCAGGCCTCGATCTTGTCCCAGGTGTGACGTACGCCCAGATTGACGTGCAGGCCGTCGGCGATTTCATAATTGACATTGCCGAACAGCGCCCGGCTCTTTTCGCTGTAAAAACTATAGTTGAAGCGAGCATCGGTAATACCGGGTAGGGTGAAGACCGGAATATAGGTGCCCGACGGCCCGAGCGGCTTGCTGTCCAGGTAGAAAGCCCCGACCAGCCAGTCGAGACGATTGCCGAGTGCCGATCCCTTCAATTGCACTTCGTCGCTGATCTGCCGGACGTCGGATGTCTGGCGCCCACCCACGATCGTCACCGGAAGCCCGGCAGGGATCGCGCCGCTTCCATCAGCGATCAAGGTGGGCAGTCCATCGACACTGGAATAATAATCGATCTTGGTGCGCCGATAACCGAAGATATTGATGAAGGTGATGTCATCGGACAGATCGAACTCCGTCCGGTTGGTAATACCGAAACGCTCGACCTTTTCGAACGCATCGACGTCCGAATTGATCACGCGCGGCCCGCGCGCGCGCTGCAATGCCAACTGCGCCAGAGCCGCCGCCGCCGTGCCCGTCGCCGTCAGTCCATTGGGACCGGGCAGCACATCGGTCAGCACCGATGCGCCGCCGACCGCGTCATTGTGATAATAATCGACAATAAGCGTGTTGCGGAACGCGGCGCTCGGCTCGAACAGGATCGAACCGCGGATCGCGCGCGAATTAAGATCGTCCGGGTCGCCGCCGATGCCGATATTCTTCGTCCAGCCGTCGCGCTTCTGGATCTGACCGGCGATGCGGATGGCCAACGTGTCGGACGTCAGCGGTATATTGACTGCGGCTTCCAGCAACCGGGCGTCGTAATTGCCGTAGGACGCCTTGGCATATCCTCCCAGCTTATAGTCCGGCGCCGCCGGATAATAGAGGATCGCGCCACCGGTCGTGTTGCGGCCGAACAACGTCCCTTGCGGTCCCTTGAGTACTTGAACGGACGAAAGATCATAGGTCGGAATGCTGGACCCGACCGTAGGAGACGGCACTTCCGCGAAATAGCTGATGACGCCGGGCGCGCTGTTGCCGGCCAGCGCCTTGGACTGACCCCGGATGGAGAAATTGGTGTTTTCGCGCCCGCCTGAACCCGCTAGGAACACGCCCGGCGTCTTGACCAGCAAATCCTGCGTATCACGGATATTGGCCTGCCGCAGCGAGTCCGCGCCGAAAGCCACGACCGAAACCGGCGTCTCCTGAATATTCTCAGCGGTGCGGCGCGCCGTCACCACGATGTCGCTGGTAGCACCCTCCTGCGGCGCGGCGTTCGACGACTGCGCCAATGCCATTTGCGATGTCGTCAGCAGCAACCCTATCGGCAGCATGAAACCGGTTATCTTCATTTTTCTTCTCCCTGGCGGTCAAAGGATGACCATTGCCTTTGAAAGCCGGTCTGTCGCCGGCCTGTCCTGTTCATGAGATCAACGATGGATAGCTGACGCCCTGCCCCGCGCGCCAATGCTCGACGATCGCGCTTTTCTGGCAGTTGAATATGCCGATCTGTCTGGACAATATGCCGCCATCCCCTCCGCATTTCCCCGATGGATCGGGTGTGCGGCGGATTAGACGCCAATCCGCGCTTTCAATTACCTGTCGAAAGGTGGGTCCGATGTCCGATCACGCCAATATCCACCAGATATGAGGATAAGGACGGTCCGCAGATACCTTCGGTCATATGGGGAGAGGACGAGATGACCTGCTTTGCAAACGGGCTGTTGATGCCTGAGGGACCGATTGCGCGGCCGGATGGCGGCCTGCTGCTGGTGGAGGTGCTCGGCGGTCGCCTGTCCCGCCTTGGCCCGGACGGTGCGCGCACCACCCTCGCCGATCTGGGCGGCGGTCCCAATGGCGCGGCGATCGGTCCCGACGGGCGGATTTATGTCTGCAACAATGGCGGTTTCGAAAAGATGATCCTGCCGAACGGCGACCTCCTGCCGGTCGAGGCGCCTCTCGACACGCCGCCCGGCACAATTCAGGTCGTCGATCCCGCCAGCGGCGCTTTCGAAACCTTATATGCATCGACCGAAGCGACCCCCTTCTGGGGACCGAACGACCTCATCTTTGACGAAACGGGCGGATTTTGGTTCACCGATTTCGGCAGGGATCGCGGCGCGGCGCGAATGCGGGGTGGGCTTTATTATGCCAAGACCGACGGGTCGGAAATTCGGCGCGCCGCCGGACCATTGGACGGGGCGAATGGCGTCGGCCTATCGCCAGATGGACGCACCCTCTACGTCGCCCTCACCTATGAAGCGCATCTGCTGCGCTATCGATTGTCAGCGCCCGGTATGATCGACACGACGGCGTCGCTGACCCCGGACGGGCACAGCATCGTCGGTCGGGCCGGGCCTGGTCAATTTCTCGACAGCCTGGCTGTCGATAGCGCCGGACGCATCTGTTGCGCCTCGCCCGGCCAAGGCGCCATATTGATCTTTCCACCCGAGGGCGGAACGCCTCAGCAGATCGAAACGGGCGATTTCCTCACGACCAATATCTGCTTTGGCGGCAAGGACGGGCGGGTGGCCTTCGTCACGCTGGGCAGTTCCGGCAAGGTCATATGTATCGACTGGGACGTCCCCGGCCTGCCCCTCGCATTCGGCTGAGCTCTCATCGTCAACAGCGCCGCCCTGCCCGCCGACAGGTCAAGCAAGGCAGCCATTGTTGTTCTCTCGCGCCATGCCCCGGAAAAGAGCGACCATGTCAGCTGATTGTTATGACTATATCATCGTCGGGGCGGGGTCTTCCGGCTGCGTGCTGGCCAATCGACTGTCGGCAGACCCGACCGTCAAGGTACTGCTGGTGGAGGCGGGACCGGACGACAGCAGTCCGTTGATCGCCATGCCGCGCGGTATCGGCAAACTGCTGGCGCCGGGCAATCCCCATGTGTGGGATTACGCCGTATCGCCCGGCGGCAACGCACCCCAGGAAATATGGCTGAAGGGCCGCGCGGTTGGCGGGTCCAGTTCGGTCAACGGCATGGTCTATGTGCGGGGCGCTCCGGCCGATTATGATGGCTGGGAAGCAGCAGGCTGCACAGGCTGGGGCTGGCAGAATATAGGCCGATATTTCGTCTCTCTGGAGGACCATGCGCTGGGCGCCAAGGCGTGGCGCGGTGCCGGCGGCCCCCTCAAGGTCAGCGTCCACCCTTCCGGCGACCCGCTGTGCGAAGCCTTCCTGACAGCCGCCGAGCAGGCCGGCACGCAACGGGTGGACGACATGAACGACATGCCGGCCGTGACCCAGGGCGGCATGGGCTATCAGCCGACATCCACCTATCGCGGCAAGCGCTTCTCCGCCTCCCGCGCCTTTCTGAAGCCCGTGCGCGGCCGCCCGAATCTGGATGTTTTGCCGCAGACTGACGCCCTGCGTATCCTGTTCGACGGACAGCGAGCGGGCGGTATCCTGCTGCGCAACAAGGATGGCGTGCAGGAGGTCGCCGCCCGGCGGGAGATCATTCTTTCCGCAGGCGCGGTGCAGAGCCCCAAGCTGCTGCAATTGTCGGGCATCGGTCCCCGCGCCTTGCTCGAATCGCTTGGCATCCCGATCGTCGTTGATGCGCCGGGTGTCGGCACCAACCTTCGCGAACATCGCTATTTGGGTTTCAACTACAGGGTCCGGGGGAACAGCCTGAACCAGAAACTGTCCGGTGTCGGCCTTATCCTGTCAGCTTTGCGCTATGCCTTCGGGTCGACAGGGCCGCTGACCCATGCAGCGCATGAAGTGGGCGGCTTCGTCAAGACCGATGCCACGCTCGACCGGCCCGACGCGCAGGTCGGCATGGGCCTCTACTCCTTCCACACGGACGACAGGGGCGCGGTGGCGCTCGACCCCTATCCCGGCATGACCGTCATTGCTTATTATATGCGGCCCGACAGCCAGGGCCATGTCAGGATAAGTTCGGCCGATCCGGACGTCCCGCCGGTCATCGACGCCAATCATCTGGCGACCGATGCCGACAGGAGCCATTTCGTTGCCCTGTTTCGCTGGCTCCGTCGCCTGGCGCAACAGCCCGCGCTCAAGGACTGGATCGTCGAGGAAACAGGCAAGACCGTCGACATAGAGGCGGACGAGGACATTCTTGCCAACGCGATGGCCCTTGGCGGCACATCCTTTCACATTTGCGGGACATGCCGCATGGGCGCGGATGAAACCTCCGTCGTCGACCCCCAGCTTCGCGTGCGCGGCGTCACCGGCCTGCGCGTCGTCGATACCTCCATCATGCCGACGATCGTATCGGGCAACACCAATGCGCCGGCCATGGCCATCGCGCTCAACGCCGCGGACATGATCCTGCGGCCCAGACAGGAAACCATGCCATGACCGTGCCGTTCACGACGTTCGACAAGCTTTATATCGATGGCGCCTGGGTCGATGGCGGGAGCGAACGCGACGCCATCATCAATCCCGCCACCGAAGCGGTGATCGGCCACGCGCCGGTGGGTAACGCCGCTGCCGTGGACGCTGCGATCGCAGCCGCGCGCGATGCGTTCGACACGGGCATCTGGCCACGCATGGCCATGTCCGAACGCGCGACCTGTCTGCGCCGGATGCATGCCGCACTGGATGCGCGCAGGCAGCAGATCGCGGCGCTGATCATCGTAGAAGTCGGCTGTTCACAGGGCATCACCCAAGGCATGCAGGTCGCCAATCCGCTCGACCATCTGCTGGCCGCGGTCGAACATTCGACGCGCGACGACAGCGTTCGCCTGCCCATCGACATCACCCCCGATCCCTTCAATCCCGACGGGCCGAAGAAAATAGGCGGGACGACCGTGGTGCGCGAACCGGTGGGCGTGGTCGCGGCCATCACCGGCTATAATTTCCCCTTTCTCATCAATCTGGCGAAGATCGTTCCCGCGCTGCTGGCCGGCAATACGATGGTGCTGAAGCCGTCGCCCTTCACACCCTTTTCCGCGCTGCTGTTCGGGGAGATCGCCGAAGAGATCGGCCTGCCCAAAGGCGTGCTGAACATCGTTACCGGCGGACCGGAGGTTGGCACGACCCTGACCTGCGATCCGCGCGTCGACCTCGTCACCTTCACCGGATCCGAAGGCGTAGGCGCCGCTATCATGGCGCAGGCCGCCCCCACATTGAAGCGCGTGCATCTGGAACTCGGTGGAAAGTCCGCACTGATCGTCCGCCAGGATGCCGACATCGCCCGCGCCGCGGGCATGGCGGTTGCAGTGCTCTCGGTCAATGCGGGCCAGGGCTGCGCCCTGCTCACGCGCCTCGTCGTCCATAACAGCATCAGGAAAGCGTTCGTCGAAACCGCCTGTGCCATCGCCAGCCAGTTCAAAATCGGCGATCCTGCCGATCCCACCGTGGCGATGGGGCCGCTGATCCGCGAATCCCAGCGGGAAAAGGTCGAAAGACTGATCACCATCGGCCGCGACGAGGGCGCGCGGATCGTGCATGGCGGCGGGCGTCCGGCCGGTCTCGACAAGGGCTTCTTCACCGACATCACGATCTTCGACGATGTCGACAACAAGATGACGATCGCCCAGGAAGAGGTGTTCGGTCCGGTCGGCTGCGTCATCGGCTTCGATACCGACGAAGAGGCGATCCGCATCGCCAACGACAGCCGTTATGGCCTGAATGGTGGCATCGAAACCGCAGACGCTGCCAAAGGCTATGAGATGGCGATGCATATCCGTGCGGGCAGCGTCATGCTCAATGGTGGCACTGGGCGTATGACCTATGCGCCCATCGGCGGCTACAAACGCTCGGGCGTGGGCCGGGAATATGGTCCCGACTGGCTGCACGAATATCAAAATCAGAAGTCGGTCTTCTATCCTATCGGCGGATAGAGCCGCTGCCTAACCTGCGGTAATGCCGCCGTCGACCGCCCAGCAGGCGCCATGCACATGACGCGCCCGATCGGAAGCCAGGAACAGAAGCGGCTCGGCCACATCCTCGGGCGGACAGGGCGTCCGCATGCCGGTGTAGCGCGCGAGGAGCCGGGGATCGGCGAAATCCGGGAAGGACATGCCCTGTGTCATTTCCGTCCGCATCGGGCCAGGCGAGAGGATGTTGATCCGCACGGGACTGTCCATCATCTCCATCGCGAGCGACAACGTCAAACCGACCAGTCCGAATTTGGAGGCGGTATACGGCGCCAGATAGGCCTGCCCCATGAAACCGGCGGTGGAGGCCACGCAGATGATATTCCCGCCGCTCTCGATCAGGTGCGGCATGGCCGCCTGCATGAGAAAGAAGGGGCCGGACAGGTTGGAGGCAATGGTCCGGTTCCATTCCTCCTCCTTGATGTCCGCCAATCGGTGAAACATGACATCGGCGGCGATATTGCACAGCACATCCAGCCGGCCGAATGCCGTCATCGCCCCTTCGATAGCCTCCCTACAGCCATGCGGCTCGCCAAGATCGCAAGCCAGCTCGACACACCGGCCACCCGCGTCGCGGATCAACCGCCCGGTCTCTTCCAGCTTGGCTCGGCTGCGCCCGACAAGGCACAGTGCCGCGCCTTCCCGCGCGAAGGCGAGGCTCGCCGCGCGGCCCAGGCCCGACCCGGCGCCGGTGACCAGTACGACCTTGCCTGCAAAGTCCATCCGCATATCCTCTTCCAAAACGGGCCGTCGGCGGGGTTAGAATGCCACGCTGATGCCTGCCATAAGGGTGATTACGGCGTGGCCAACCTTTCCCCGGATGGGGTTGATCCCCTCACCAGCGCCGTCGCCATTGCGCGCCGCGCCGACGGTTACGGATCATCTCATCCCGCTGCTCCGGCGTGACAAGCGGCGTGTCGGCGGGAAGATGCGAACGGAGTTCCGCAGCCGGCACGATCCTGAGCGTCGGCTCCGGCCCGGAACTCGCGCCGGTCCAGCGCAGCATCAGCGATCCTTCATTGCGTCCGGCCGGATCAAGCCAGTTGGGCACGCCCGGATCGTCCAGTGCGATGACGGCCCGGAAGCGGCCGTCGCCGTCCAGACGCGCCTGCGCCGCGTTGAGGCTGCTCTGATGGTTCATCCAATCGATCGTGTTCCACAGCGGATCGTTGAGCTGGACGTTCCAGTAACGCACCTGATCGGGCACCGCCGTGTCGATGATCATCGCCTCCCCCGGCTCCAACCGGAAGATGCCCTGATAATAATGCTGCCCGGCCACGCCGCCGCGACCGGCCCAGTCATCATATTCCAGCCTGTTGACGAAGCCCTGCGCCCGCTGCCGCTGGCCATAACCCAGGGCGAATGCGGCATAGCGTTCGACGAACGCTGACAGGCGATCGAGCCGATGGACGATCTCGGCTGCGGGCACCGGACCGCCGCCCACGCGCCGGTCGACCCGTTCGATCGCGATGCGTAGATCGCGCCCCACGCCCCAGTCATAATAGGCATGGCGCAAGCCGATCGTGACCGCGCGCGGGTCTAGCGGAAACCAGTCGCCCGCATGATCCGGCCGCTCCCCGCCCAACACGATGTCGAACGCCCCGTCCGGTCCCAATGTGCAGGCATCCAGATCGATCATGCCCACCGAAGGCCCGAGATCCTCCATCGGTCCCAGACCGCCCGCGACCAGATCAAGGAACACGAAAACCCCGTCCCCCCGCGTGCCCGACAGCCTGTAGACGCCGCTGCCGTCGATCCGCGCCGCGCCATAGATGAAATCGGGATTGACCCCGACCGTGTTGAGGATGCTGCTGACCGAGGGTACGAAATCGGGATGATCGGGATCGGCGAAGGCCGTCTGATAGCCGGTGGCGAGGATAGCGAACAACAGGCGGTGCGCCTCGGCCCGGGCCTGTGGATCATCGGGATCGGCCAGCCTGTCCAGCATGCCTTCCGCCCCCACCATCCGCTCCAGCCAGGCGCGCCACTGGGACGTTTCAGAGATAGGCATGGTAGGTCTCGATATATTCGGCGAACCTGTCGCTCACCTGTTCGGCGGTCAGACCGTAATCGGCCAGACTATAGCTGCGCGGCCCATGCTTGCCCGCCGGATTCTCCCGCAGCCAGCCCAGCATGCCCTTTTCCGACTCCGGCGTGAAATCCCAGCCAAAATGGTCATAGGCGGCCCGGATGGTCGAGACCGGGTCGGCGACGAGGTCCTTGTATCGCATGTCGTAAATCGGCAGGTCCGGATGCGCCCTGCGGTAATCCATGCAGAACTTCACCCCATCCCACCAGAGTTGCAGGAACTCGGCGCCCAGCGCATGCAGATCGAGTTGGTCGTAGGACGGCCCACGAATGACGCTGATCAGTTGGGAGATCGAGGCGATGACGGTGGTCGGGTCGCGATGGGGCTGAATGAAGATCGCATCGGGATAGACGCTACGCAGCGCGGGGAGCTTATACATATGCTCCTGAATCTTAAGCACCCAATGCCTGCCGGGATGCCGCCAACCCAGATGCTGAAGCCACATCTTGTGGACCTCGTAGCGAAAGGTCGCGTCGATGCCCTTGAACCAGTCGTAGAAGCGCGGGAGATGCTGGAACATGCACGGATTGCTGCTCTGAAAGGAGGTCGTCATGAACGATCCGCATTCCTGCGGGATTTTGGCGCCCAGCGGATGGGCTTTGAGCAATTCGTCGGCATCACCGCCCAATTGCGCGCGCAAATGTTCGTCGAACCGGGAGATGCGCGGGTCCGTGTCGGCGGTTGCCGCTTCGGGAGGGGGCGATGGTTCGGCCACTTCCCACATCAGCGGCGTGCGGATCTGCGGGTCGCCTTCCATCAGGGCGTGCAGGAAACTGGTGCCGCACCGGGGGAGGCCGAGGATGAAAAGCGGCTGCCTGATTTCGACATCGGCAATGTCAGGATAGCGCGATCGGTCGTCGGCGATCGCCTTCAGCCGGGACAAGTCATCGGCAATGATATGCAGCGCACGCGCATGGCCATTGGCGTTAAGTGCCCGGTCTTCCGCCATTGAGGCAAGCAGTTGCTCCAGCCCTGGCCGCACATTGTCGCGTAAATAATCGGGCAGCGGATATTGCGCCAACAGTGCATCCGCGTCCGGAAATCCAAATGTCATTGCCATCCTCTCTCAAACCGGTCTGACGACCATTTTGGGCAGGATGACTGGTCCGGACACCGATGAAAAGCCCAGGTGCCATCGATGTCGCCTATCGGAAACAGATGTCGAAAATTGCGGCTACATCAGTGGACGCTCAGTGGATCAAAAGCCGGTCACGGAACTGCCGCGGCGAACACCCTTCTATCTGGCGGAACGCCACACTGAAGCTTGCCGTATTGGCAAAACCACAGCGATAGGCGATCTCCTTGACCAGAAGCGATCGGTCCATCAGTAGGTCCTTCGCCAGAGCGAGCATATGACGGCGACAAAAGGCCGCGGGACTTTCGCCCGTCGCGGTGCGGAACAGGCGTTCATAATGACGGACGCTGATGCCGCGTTCCGCCGCCAACTGCCCGATCTCGACCCTGCCGGGCTGCTCCCGGATATGTGCAGCAAGGCCAGCCAGATAGCGCTGGTCGAACGTCCGGCGACTGGTGAACTCTGGTTGGCTTTCTGGACCGAATTGCTGCACCATTTCGGCTGCGAGGCCGACGCTGATCGAATCCAGAATGAGTTGCGAACACAGCCCCGGCGCCACCAGTTCCTGCTGGGCCCTTAGAAGCAGTGCTCTGACATGGGGATTGCGCATGTCTATGGTGTCGCGCAATTGTTGATTGGAAAGTTCCATGGGCAACCCAGTGATCGCGGGAATATCTATTCTGCAAAATAGCGATCTTTGCTCGCGTTCCTGCCAATGCATTTGGAACGGACACGCGGCGGGATAAAAGCGTACCTCGCCCTGCTCGCAAAAGTCGCGAGCAGATGCCAGATATCTGCCCATAGACGGGAAGCGGGTCAATTCGAAATAGCTGCAGGGCGGCGTGAAGACGATCTCGTTTCGTTCTCGCCAGAAAAACCGCCGGACTTCAAAGCGCGCACCAACTGTAGCCCTCGCCGCTTCGAGAGACGTTTCGAATTCCTGCGGGAATATGAAGTCCAGGCTTGTACCCTCAGGATGACGGTCAGAATCATAATGTCTTGTAAGCATATCAGCTGTTGCTCCCCCTCACTTTCTCCCAGCCGATCGCGAGAATAATATATCGATCATATCGAGAGAAGCTAATTTATTAGTGTCCGATTCAGAAGTTCTTCAATTCGAGCAATATCTTGCGGTTCGGCGCGTGATCATCGGATTGAAGCGATGAAGGGCCAGCGGTGGGTGAGGTGACGGACCTTTCCCAGTCGTTTAACCAAACCTGCGTCAAGAATAATTTTGGTTGCGTTTTTGCGATCTACGATTGCGACATCGTAGGGTTGGTGCGTCAGTGATCGATTAGCTGCTTCATGACTATTGGCTCACTGAAACGAAATCGACATCTGCGTCATGCTGGTCACGGCAATAGGACTGAGCGAAAGCTAAGTCAGCAATTCTTGGCACAAGCCTTGAAATGTTAGTTTCCAGTGATAGTCGGCTGCCTAACGCGCAAAAAAACTGAGTGAATACCAAGTGAATAGCGAAAAGGGACCCAGTGAAACGAGACCTCCTGCTCATGGATGTCCAGCGGCACACACTGAGTCAAAAGCTCGGCCGCTGCCAGCGGCCGATCCATACGAAAAGGTGTGCAGATCGGTGAAATGACTGTGCCTGTACGACCCACGCCTTTCCAAAAGCGCCAAAGCACCCCAGCAGCCCCTTCGGAACTAGCAAGCTTTGCTCCATTGCACAGCCGTCGCTCCACCGTCATAGGTTTCGCGGATGAACGAAAAAATGAACGCTACGATCTTAAGAGTTATCGAGCGCACGCCGCAATGGCTGCGTCACGATCTGGGATCCAGGGATGCAGCCGCTCGCGGTCGCGCCGAGGAAACATTGGCGGCGATGATCAGCGACGCGCTTGCCAACGGAACCGCCGCGAATCAGGAGGAATAAGCGGGACACCTCCTTGTCTCATGGGGGCCGCGTACCGTTGAGATTACCGCGCCTGCCTCTCCACCAACGCACGGTTTCACATTGCGACATTCAGCCTCCGTTCCCAAGGAGGCTCTCCCCAGGAGGCAAATCAGGGGTCGTGCCCCGGGTGATGGTGTAGTTCGACGGTAGCGAAGCTGACCGGACGCGCGCTCATCGATCAAGCGCAG
>NZ_JCATID010000016.1:0-138085 GCF_059693745.1 Sphingobium sp. WR1
CTTGTGGGCCGGGATGTTCAGCGTGCCATCGGGGTCGACCGTGGTGCTCGCCTGCTGTGTCTGCTGGGCGGGCGCGACCGAGGCAAACATCGCCGCGGCGAGCGTGATCGCCCGGGTGAAGGGGCTTCGCAAGCGTGTAAAGTGCGGAACAGGCATTCGTTCACTCCCGTGGGTGGTTGAGACGCTATCAAAGATATTCAGAACCGATAACCGGCGTTGATGCCGAACACGCGCTTGTCGCCAAGCGTGCCAAACCCGAAGCCGAGTGGCCCCGAATTGAGCTTGCTCACGAAATAGCGCTTGTCGAAGATGTTGCGGACCCAGAAGGACAGCGAAATTCCGGTACCCGCGACGTCGTCGAGCCCAACCCTTCCGTTCGCGACGCCATATCCCTTTTGGGTGTTGAGCGGATCGGCCGTATTCGGCAGCGCGTTATCCGTCTGGTTGAAGTCGCTGAAATATATCGTGCTCTGGTAAGCATAGTTGAAATGGAGCGAGGGTTTGCCGACTCCGCCGATCTCGGGCAGATCATAGTCGATCGAGCCCTGGAACACCCATTCCGGCGCCAACGCAATACGGTTGCTGCTTAGATCGAGCGTGGTCCCTGCAGCGGTCGTGAAGGGAAATTCGTCATATTGGGCGTCGATGTAGGAGCCCGACAGGCCGAACTTCAGCCCCGTGGTTGGCGCCAGCTCGATCTCCGCCTCCACGCCCTTGAGCGTCGCCTTTGCCGCATTGAGCGTGAGCACCTGCGAGCGCGTGACGCCGCCTACCGTGTTAAAGACCGTGTTGGAGCGTTGTACATTGTCATATTTGTTGAGGAAGAGCGCGATGTTGGTCCGCAGCTGCGCGCTGCCGCCAAGCGACCAGTCGCGCTTGAAGCCCAACTCGAAATCGGTCAGCCGCTCCGGATCGAACGAGGCATCCTGCGGCAGTGCGGCCCCGGAGTTGAACCCGCCGGCGTTAAACCCGCGCCGGCTGACGATATAGACCAGCGTCGAAGGATCGACCTGCCAGTCGAACCCGAGAGTCCAGCTCGGCTCCTTGAACACGGCGGATTGGCTACGGACACAGCGGGTGAAGTCCGATCCTGGCCCTGCAGCTATGCCGCAAAATGGGCCCGCAAAAATCTGCACATCGATTCCAATGCGGGTCCGCGTGTGGCGGTAGCCGAGCGTTGCCTTGAGCGTATCGGTGAGCCCTATCGTCGCCTGGGCGTAGAGACCGAGCTGGCGGGTGGGGGTATCCGAGTCAGTGATGACCGGATTGAACGGGCTGACCGGCGCATTAATCAAGACGTCCTGGATGAAGTCAATGCCGCTGCGTTCATAATAGACGCCTACGACCCAGTTGCTGGGGCCTGCGCTGCCCTGAATCTGGCTTTCGAACGATTTGCGTTCGCGGTGATACCTGAAAACGGTGTCGGCGGCCTGCAGAACGAGCCCGTCAGCATCGTCGATCCAACTCGAGCGGTTGTTCTGGAAGCCTAAAATCGTCCGCCAGTTCAGCTCGCCCAGCACCGGCAGATTGCCGAGTTGCACCTCGGTGAGGTTTGAGATCGACCAGAAATTGCCGCGATAAGTCAGATCGCGCAGGATGTTCGTCGTGCGATCGCCAAGCGCGATGCGCGTGTTGAACGCATCCACCCAGGTCGGCAGATTGAAGGCTGCGGCATTGGCTGCATTGTAGACACAGGGCGCGGAACTGTTCGGCACCGCCGGGCACGGCGTATAGCCGAGCGGCACTGTCGGCGCGCCGAGATAGTTGAAATGATAATATTCGACGACCGTGCGGTTGAGGAAAACGTCGTCCGGCTGCAATTCCAGCGACAGGCGCGCGCTGTAATGGTTGTCGTTGTCGATGCTGCTTAGACCGCCGGTTCGTTTCACATAGCCGTCACGATGCTGCCCGTCGACCGCGAGCCGCATTGCGGCGCCCGCGCCGATAGGCAGGTTGAGGACGCCGGTGCCGCCAATCAGACCATAGTTGCCCACGCGCGCCTCGATCGACCCTTCCACTGTGTCGCGCGGCCGGGCGGGCTGGAACAGGATCGCGCCCGAGGTTGAATTGGCGCCGAACAACGTGCCCTGCGGTCCCTTGAGCACCTGCACATTCTCGAGATCGTAAAGCGCGTTGGTCACCGATTCCGGGAAGCGGACGATCTCGGCGCTGTACAGCGTCACCGCCGAGGAACGCAGGCCGCGCAGCGCGAAGAGCGGCACCGCCCGCTGGCCTGAGGAGTTGGGCATAACCTGGAGGTTCGGCACCGACGCCGGCAGATCGGCGACATTGGTGATCGCGCGGTTCTCCAGATCGACCCCGGTCAGCGCGGTCACGGCAACCGGCACGGATTGCAGACTCTCCTCGCGCCGACGCGCGGTCACGATGATTTCCTCGATCGAGCCAGCCTCGACGGTGGTAACGGGTTGTGCTGACGATTTGTCCGTCTGCGCCTGGGCGGCGGTGCAGGTCATTGCGCCGAACCCGGCCGCACATAGAAAATGCAGGCCCCTCATGATGTTCCTCCCCTCCTGCGGTCGCCTGTTTTTTTTGCGGTGCCCACCGCGATGCGCCTTGCAGGTCAGGAAATTATGCCATCAATGCATAAATATGGACAGATGGATTATGCAACATTAGCCTGTTTAATGCCTAAATTGAAAGCAATGCCGCCGGCTGTCGCGTTCGCACCCGCGCAGCGAGCGAGAACGGGTTTTTACCTCACGGAAATCGGGCCATTTTTGAAGGCGCGTTAGGTAGGTGCCTGGGATGGCCTCGATCGTTTTGTCGACCTGTTATCTCGATCTGCTCTGAAGATTCAGCCAGGCATCGAACCGGCAAATCCTGCGCAAATCTTCTCTGCTTGTTTATGCATTGATGGCATAATTTTTCGATCCACAACGCGCTGCCGTGGCTGGATAGATGTCGCCAGAAGAAGGTGGCCGAACGTGGAGGGGGCAGGATGAGAAAGGCCATATCGCGATCACGAAGCGCAATGTTGGTGCACGGATCAGCCGTCAGCATGGCGATGGCGCTGCTCATGGGTGCGCAGACAGCGATCGGCGCGCTTCCGTTATTGAGTCGCCCACCGCACGCGCGTGGCGACCATTTCCCGTTGGGAGAAAGTAGCATGAACCCAGCCCGCTATCTGGCTGCCTGCCTCGGCGGCATCGCGTTGGTCCTGGGGAGCGTCTCCGCTCAGGCGCAGTCCAAATGGATCGGCATCTGGCAAGCGAGCCCCGTTGCGGCACCCACGGTCACCGCCCCACCGATTGTAGGCAGATCGGTGGTCAAGGGCTTGCTCCGCTTTCACGTCAAACCGACCAGCCAGGGCACCGCACTCCGTCTTCGGCTCTCCAATGAATATGGCGCCGCGCCGCTGGTGATTGGCGGGGCAAGCATCGCGATCGCGGCGGAAGACTTCAGCATCAGGCCCGGAAGTTCAAAGCCGGTGACCTTCGGCGGCAGGACGTCGATCACGATGGCGCCGGGTGCGCCGGTCGTCAGCGATCCCGTGCCCTTTGAATTGAAGCCAACCGATGAACTCGTCGTTACCGTTTCGCTGCCGGATGACACGACATTCGGCCCGGGGCGGACCATCAAGGCCCAATCAGCCGCGACCGGGTCTTTGGACGATGCGGTGCTTGAGGGTGGAAAACCCGTCTCCATCCGTCCGGTCCTCACGGGTGTCGATGCCCTGGGACCAAAGGACGCAGCCGTGATCGTTGCCTTCGGGGATTCCATCACGGATGGCCTGCCCGTCGACATGGCCGCCTTTCGCGGCTGGCCCGAACTATTGGCAGGGCGTTTCGCGGCGCGTGCCGCAGGCAAGCGGCCGGCGGCAATCGTCAACGCCGGGATCGCAGGCAACCGGCTCCTTCTTCCGACCGGGCAGATGGGTTTCGGCGCCGCCGGGCTGGCGCGTTTCGACCGCGATGTGCTCGCCGTGCCGGGGGTGACCCATGTCATCGTCCTGATCGGCATCAACGATCTCGGCTTGAGCAAGGGTGTCGCCAATACGCTGGGAGATGGCGGCCTTCCCGAAATGCTGCCGACGGCGGAAGAAATGATCGCGGGATATCAGCAACTCATTACGCGCGCGCACTTAGCGGGAATCATGGCGATCGGCGTCACCATCCCGCCCTTTGAGGGCGCGCTTTACTATTCCGAAGATCGCGAGGCGGTGCGCCAGAAGGTCAATGAATGGATAAGGATCAGCGGGCGCTATGATGCGGTGGTCGATTTCGATGCGCTGTTGCAGGACAAGGACCGGCCAACGCGCCTGGCTCCGCGGTTCGATGCCGGTGACAAGCTTCATCCCGGACCGGCCGGGTTGAAAGCTATGGCGGACGCTTTCGACCTATCCCTGTTCGACTGATCCCGGCCGCCTGTCACGCCTGCGATATGGCGGCGGATGGCCCAGTCGAGGTCGACGTGATTGGCCCTGGAGGCGTCGATCGGCCCGCGCGTTGCTCGCTCGACGCTTCTCCAAGGGAATCAGTCGCGGGCCTGCTCCTGCCATCCCTTGGGTGTCAGCACCGAACTGTGCAGCACATCCCAAATGCGGTTGGCATAAGGTTCGACCGCTTCGCGACACCCATCCGCGACCCAGAGCCGTGACGCGACCCTGATCGCCCCGATCGCTATCATCGCCGCGAGTTCGGCTTCCAGTGCTGTGACTCGTCCCTCAAAGCGGTCGGCAATGGCAGCGCCCAAAGCCTGCTCGAGTTCGGCATTCTTGACCTGGTCGCGTGCCGCGAGCGCGGGCGTTTCCGAGACGAGGCGGGCAATCAGGACGTTGAGCGCTTGGCCGTGCCTGTTCAGCAATACCATGGCAGCTGCCTCGGCTGCCGCCAGCGGGCCCTGTTCGACCGATTGCTCGGCCAGGGTGTCCACGAGCTCCTGGCGCGCCTGATCTTGCCAGGCGGCGACCAAATCCTCCTTCGACGGATAGTAATTGGAGAGCGTCCGCGGGGCGACATCGGCAGCGTTGGCGATATCGAGCAAGGTTGTCTGCTCATAACCCTGTTCGAGGAACAGGCGCAGCGCGACTTTCATGAGAAGTTCTTCGGTCCGCTTGCGTTTGCGTTCGCGGAGTCCCGATCCGGCTGAGTTTCGCACTGAATCAAACACGGCCATGTTAGAGCTTCTTCATCCTATGCTTTTGGTTGGGAATTTTTACCCATCGCAGAAAGTTGCGATGACTGCAATTTATGTCGTGCCTGCAGGCATCAATGCGCCAGACAGCGGGCTTTCCCGACTTGTGGCCGGGTGATCGTGATGAACAAGGCGTTGGGCCGAGCGACGACTCGCTCATTTAGGGCAAGTACAGACGCGGCTATTGGGGGGCAGCTCTTCGCTCGGCCTGTTCGCGTCAACTGGAAGCCGGCGAGGAGAAGGTCGACACGCCTGAGGGGAGACTGAAGCAGACCTCGATCCCGTGCAACTGAAGTCGTCCGAAGGTCTGATCGCACTACATTATGGATCGATCGAACTCCTCAACCTTGAAGGGCTGAAGGCCAAAGCGGAATTCCTCTGACTGTCAGGCATCCGCTTTTGGCCGCGGCTCGAAGCCGTCAAGCTTGAAAGGCACGGCGCAGGGACGAACCTATTTGGCGGTATCGAGCCGCTCCAGCGTAGGAACAACTTCCGATGCCCGCTCGCTTCATGCGCGAGAGCGGCCGACCATTGTGCCGGAAACGACAATGCAATAGCAACCAACACGGATCATTTGGTGGGAGTCGGTCAATTCGCGCTTGGCGGGTTGGAGCAGGCGCTGTCCGATGTAGCGAAGGGGTTGATGTGATGGAAAATGGCAATCCGATCCTCAACGCGGCGATCCGGACCTATTTCGGGAACGAACGGCTCGGCATGTATTTCGGCGTGGTCATAGGCATCGCCATGCTTGCGGGCGCCGCCTGGATGATGGTGAAGGGCGACAGTTTCGCGCGGGGACTTGCTCTTGTCCTCGCGGTGATCGCGCTGGGCGCGGGCGGGAGCAGCGTCGGCCTTGCGATCCGCGATTCCTCTTCGGTGGAGCGGCTGGTCGGCGGATCGGCGAAAGACCTTGCGACGGAAACGGTAAGAATGGCGCGCGTCGTCGCCAACTATCCTTATTATCGCTATTTTTTTCTGAGCTGCACGGCGGTGGCTTTGCTGCTCTTCCTGTTCGCGTCCGGTGGATTCTGGCAGGGTCTGGGGGCCGGGCTCCTGTTTCTTGCAGCGCTCGGGATCGTCATGGATCATTATGACGCGATACGGGCGATGCATTATCTCGACGCATTGACCCGCTACGCGCCCGCCGCCTGACCTGCACGGCTTTCGGATCGATCGGCGATTTTCTGCCCGGGTCGGTCAGTCGCTCGCTCGGCGCGCTCTTCCCGGGTTGCTTCGGCGATTTCGATACGCCGGCTCGCCATCCACAGCGCGATCGCGGCAACGGGCACGAAGACGAACATGCTGTAGACGCCAAGCGCGAGCGACCCGCTGAGCGTCGCCACCTTACCTGCGGTATAGGGGCCGACCGCAAGACCGATGGTTCCCATCAACGAGTTGGTCGCGCCCGCGACGCCGCGCATCCGCGGCAGGACGAGATCCTGGATGACGGCGACCGACGAACCCAGCCACATGCTGCTGAGGAACGCGACCGCGGGGCTGATGATGGCGTACAGCGTGAAGTCGTTGAGCGTGAACATGATCGCGATCAGGGGCGCGGGCAGCAGGATCGAAAGCAGGCAGAGCAGCAGTCGGCCACGGGGATTGCACATCTTCCAGGCATCCGAAAAATATCCGCCGATCAGGACGCCTGCAGCAGCTGCGACCGCGCCGGGCAGGCCGAGTGCAATGCCGGCCGTTGCCTTGTCGATATCCATGGTCCGCATCGCAAAGGGCGCGAGCCAGAAATTATAGGTGTACGAAACGAGCGCGAGGCCGACGATGCCGGCATAGGCCAGCATGACCGCGGGCGTTCCCCAGATGAGCTTGAAGGTTGCAGGATCGGTGTGGCGGAGCCGCTGGACCCAGGAGAAGACGCCGTAGACGCCGATGGCGCAGCTGATCCACTGCGCGGCATCGCCCGTGAACGCGATAAGCCCATAGGCGGCCGCGATGATCGATACCAGCGCGGCGAGGTTGCGCGGGAGGGCGCCCGGAATACGAGACACGCTGATGAGCGTGAAGGGCGGCACGATGGCAAAGAGCTCGCGGACAAAACCGCCCCACGCATTGGGCCGGACCATCGGTGCGCCGCCCTCGTGGAAACCGCGCGGCGGCTCGCGCATCGCTGCGACGATAATGGCGACGAGGACGCCGGGAATTCCGACAGTGAGGAAGGCGACTTGCCAGCCGACGAGATCGAAGGGCGCCGTGCCTGCTGGATAGGCGGCGTTCCAGGCCTGCGCGATGCCGCCGCCGATGAACATGCTGAGCCCCGCGCCGATGAACACGCCCGCCGAGTAGATCGCGAGAACGAGGGCACGCCGCCGCGGCGGAAACAGGTCGGCGAGCATTGAATAGGCCGCGGGCGAGGCGCTCGCCTCGCCGATGCCGACGCCGATACGCGCGACCGCAAGCTGCACGAAGGACGAGGATAACCCCGACAGGGCGGTCATCGCCGACCAGAGGGTGAGGCCGATGGCAATCAGTCGTCCACGGTACCAACTGTCTGCGAGGCGTCCGAGCGGGATGCCGAATACCGCATAGAAGACCGCGAAGGCGGTGCCGAAAAGGAAGCCGAGGTCGGCGTCGGTCAGCTGGAGATCATGCTTGATGTCCTCGGCAAGAATCGAGAGAATTTGCCGATCGACGAAATTGAGCACCATGACGATGACGAGCACCGCCAAAGCAAGGTTGGCCCGTCCCCGCGAAAGCGGCATCGCATCGTCGGCGTTCATCCTGTGTCCCCTCTACGGCCGCGAACGGTGTCGCTTCCGTCGTCGAAGCGTCAGTCGCATTGATCCAGCCCTAGCCGCTACCGGCGAACCAAATTGTCGGGCAGGCGACAGTGGGATCAGGCGTAGCCGGCTTTCCATTCGAATGTGCGGCTCCAGATCGTCCGCTCGGCCTTGTTCGGATCGCGCTCGAGCCGCGAATTCCGGTCGATGGTCATCGTGTTGCGCGTCTCGCGGTCGTAAGCGTGTGACATCGCCATCCTGGCCGGCTAAACGCGCGACGAATGGCGGTTCTTTATTCCCCCGAGGATGCGGCGAGGCCGGTCATCTGGATGATGCTCCTCGACCTCCCGGCGGCCGAAGCAGTATTATACCGTCGCCTTCCCCCAGGCGCAGCCGGGCGAGCGCAAGCGCAGGATGCTGACCGCCGAAAATTTCGGCGTGCCGCCGCTGAAGATCGCCGAAGCGCAAGCCGCAGCCGGCGCCTCCGTCCATGCCATATAAGCGGCGCGTTCGGCGGCGAGGATCACATCGAGCCGCGTGTGCATTTGAATGATCAGATCGTGAATGCCGTTCCCTGGATATTCGTGGGTTCGGGCAGCTCGCCGGGAGGAGTGTCCGCCCGCGCCTCGGCCAGCCGCCTGCCCTCCTCCGCTAAGAAAGCGAACAGGCGTTCGGGGTCGCTGGCACGAAGCGCAAGCGCCTGCGCCTCGACACCTTCGGCGACGATGATTTCGCGGCGCCGTTCGGCCAGCCCGTCGGCGATCGCCGATGCGACCGTTTCGGGCGCCATCCCGTTGTCGATATTGCCATCCGACCGCCCACGGATGCTGCCGTCGCCAGACACCGCGGCGGCGGCAATATTGGTTCGCGTCGAGCCGGGGAAAATGGTGCTGACTTGGATGCCATAGGCGGTTTCGATCTCGCCGCGCAGCGCGTCGAAATAGCCGACACATGCATGTTTTGCCGCGCTGTAGCCCGATCGCAGAGGCGCACCGATCTTTCCGGCGATCGAGTTCACGACCGCGATATGTCCGCTCCGCCGTTCGATCATGTGGGGAAGCAGCAGCCGCGTCAGATGGACCGGTGCGAAGAAATCGACCTCCATCAGCTTGCGATAGACGGAGAACTGCGTGTCGATCGCGAGGCTGCGCTGCGTGATACCTGCATTGTTGACGAGGATGTCGATGCCGCCGGACCAGGCGATTGCGGCTTGGACGACGGCCGGCAGGCGGGTTTCGTCGGTCGCCTCGAACGGAAGCTGTAGCGGGTCCCCGCCAAGGGTGCGCGCGACCTCTTCCAGCGCATCATGATTGCGGCCGGAGAGGATCAGGCGAGCGCCTCTTCGTGCCATCTCGACCGCCAATGCCCGGCCGATGCCAGACCCTGCCCCGGTGATCCATGCCGTACGTCCCGTAAATTCGGACATTCTATCCACTCCTCTTCCGGTCAAACCGCCTGTCGCCGTGTCGCGAGTACAAGACGAAACCCGGCCAAGACTGTCACCTGGAAGACAGTTTGACAAATCCGGCTGCCGCACGCCGACGGCGAGTCGTTCGAACGAGCTGCGCAACCGACTTCATGCGCAACCGCATGGCGTGGGTCAACAACGGGTCCGACAAGCGCTGGACGCCCTGGGCCGATGCATTGACCGACATCGCGCGGTGCGGCTGATGGGTCAGCCGCGGCCGACGAAGGGCATTTTCGTCGCCATGACCGTCAGGAACTGCACATTGGCGTCCAGCGGTAGCTGCGCCATATGCAGTACCGATTGCGCGACGATTTCCACATCGATCAAGGGTTCGGGCCGGATCTCGCCATTCGCCTGCGGTACGCCCGCGCCGATGGCGCGTGCGATGTCGCTCACGGCATTGCCGATGTCGATCTGGCCGCAGGCGATGTCGAAGGCCCGTCCGTCAAGCGACAGCGTCTTGGTCAGACCGGTGATTGCATGTTTCGATGCCGCATAGGGGGCGCTCATCGGGCGCGGACTATGGGCAGAGATCGATCCGTTGTTGATGATCCGGCCGCCGCGCGGCGTCTGCCGCCGCATCAGCCCAAAGGCCTGGCGCGCGCAGAGGAAGGAACCAGTCAGGTTGACATCGATAACACGCCGCCAGGCAGCGACGTCGATATCGTCGATGACGCCCGGCGGCGAAGCAATGCCGGCATTGTTGAACAGAAGGTCGATCCGTCCGAAGCGGGTTTCGATATCGGCGAACAGGGCCGCGACCGCGGCCTCGTCGGCGACGTCGCACGGGATCGCGGTCGCCGATCCGTCCGCGTCTTCGATGGCCGAGAGGGTGGCAAATGCGCCCGCGCTCAGGCCGCCTGCGCGACCCGCCCGAGTCCGACGATATCGTCAATCACGATCGAGGCATATTCGGCGCGCACGAGGCCGTCTTTCTGCATACGCGAGAGCACCTTGTTCACCGACTGGCGCGAGGCGCCCACCATCGCGGCAAGATCCGATTGCGACATCATGACCTGCCGGAGCGAGGCATCGTCGGTCCGGAATCCATAGCAGCTGGCGGCTCCGATCAGGGCCGAAGCCACACGGCTCGACATTTCGTCGAGGCGCATCTGCGCGAGCGTCTTGCTGAGCGCCCGCATCCGCCGCGCCATCAGCCGCAGCAGGGCGTCATCGACCGAACGATAGCGGGCGCGGAGCGACGCGAGCGCTGCTGCGGGTAGGACGTCGAGTTCGACATCGCTGTGCGCCTCGGCGGTATGCGGCCTCGGCAACCCGTCGATCAGCGAACTCTCGCCGAAATAATCCCCTTCGAAGAAGAAGGAATAGAGAAGCTCGCGGCCGCTCTCGCGCAGGAGCCCCAGCCGCACGATCCCCGCACCGACACGGTACATTTCCCCGCCCTCCTCTTCCTGGAGATAGATGATCTGACCGGCGTCGAACCTGCGTCGCTTCATCGCGGCTTCGAGGTCGGCGCGCGCATCATCGGGCAGCCACTGGCCCAGATCAAAGGCGGCGTGCTGCCGGCGGTCCTCGCCATGCACCCGCAATTCGGTTTCCATCTTTTGCCTCTGCCTATCCAACCCCGCATCTCTCCAGACGTCCGGTGGCCAAACGCCCGCATTCAACTGGAAAAAATCGCCTCCTCCTCCGCCTCTTGCGCCACACCGACGCCCCGGCGCAACGCCGCGAGCAGGTTTTGCCAAAATGCCGACGCGATCGCCGTTCCCGGAGCAAGCCGATCGAATCCGTGATAGGCGCCGGGCACGACATGAAGTTCGGTGGGCACCCCGGCCGCGCTCAACCGGCGGGCGAAGGTCACATCCTCGTCGGCGAAAAGATCGATTTCGCCCACGCCAATGAAGGTCGGCGGCAGCCCGCCGAGATCGCCGATCCTTGCTGGCACGATGCCGTCCCGCGCTGCCGCGGATTCCTGCCCCAGCAGGGCAGCCCATCCGAAGCGATTGGATGCCGCCGTCCAGAGGATAAGACCGGATGCGCCGGGGGCGCTGCCCGTACGGTCGTCGAGCATCGGATAGGTCAGCAGCAGATAGGCGACGGGATATTCGCCGCGCTCGCGCGCGAGGATGGCGAGCATCGCCGCATGTCCGCCACCGGCGCTCGCCCCGGCCACGGCGATCCGGTCCCGATCGACGCCGAGGCTTTCCGCATTGCGATGCAGCCAGCTAAGCGCCGCATAATTGTCGCGAAGCGCTCCGGGATAAGGGGTCTCGGGGGCGAGGCGGTAATCGACCGAGACGACGACGCCGCCGATCGCTTCGGCATAGGCCTGCGCCAGCACCGCTTCCTGCGCCGCGCTCCCCAACACGAAGCCGCCGCCATGCAGATGAAGCACCGCTGGGCGCCCGCCCCGACCGCGGCGCCCGTCGGTCACCAGGATTGCGACATCGGGATCGCCGTCGAGACCGGCAATGCGGCGCTCGACAGGTTGCGGTGCGGGCTCGGGCAGCAACTGATCCTGGCGGAGGGATCGTATCAGCGGCAGGGTCGCGGCGCTCACATCGATCGCCGGCACCTTTGCAAGAATGGGCCGGAGCGCCGGATCGACGCGGCCAAGGTCAATGTCGCTCTCAATGACGGACGGAAAATCATGTTCGCCGAACGGTGACGGAAGATCGTGCTCGCCGAACGGAGTCGCCGCCGTCATGGCCAGTATTTTCCGGTGGGGGAAGCCGGTTCGTGGCTTGGAATGAGCGCTGCCGCTGCGGCTGGCATGATATCCTCTCCTGCTTCCAATACCAGCAGGAACAATGCGAATATAGAATTATGCAGTCAATGTATTTTTTTAACCAGTGCAGCGGGGATCGCGGTCAAATGCCGACGGAAGTGGACGGAAAGAACGATTGATGAACAGCTACCCTCAATCCTCATCTTTGCGGCTAGGCCAAGGGCCCTGGTCAACTGCCTGAAATCGTCGGGCGCGTCGACGTGCTGCAATTCGCAGCGCGATGCCAATATCTGTCTGCCCTCACAATGTGAGCGACCAGCTTTGCCCGACAAGGTCATGGCCGAAGGAATGATGGGGCGCTTCGTCGACAAGTGTGAAGCCGGCGCGCCGGTAGATATTGCGCGCCGCGACCAGGATGGTGTTGGTCCATAGGTCCAGCCGCGCATATCCCGCTTCCCTGGCTCGCTGGATGCAGGCGTCGACCAGCATCCTGCCGACGCCCGCCCCCCGCGCATCCGGTTCCACATAAAGGAGTCTCAGCCTGGCGACCTCCGGCGTTTCGCCGTGAACCAGAAAGATTGAACCGACCATGAGGCCATCCATTTCCGCGATCCAGGCTGCCTCCCGGGAGGGATCGAAAGACTTGTGGAAATCGGCGAGAATCCCCGCCACGAGCGCCTCATAGTCCTGGTTCCAGCCATATTCCTCCGCGTAAAGGATCGCCTGCCTCTCCGTCACCCGCCCAAGATCGCCGGGTCTGAGATCGCGCAGTTGGACTGTCGGTTCGGTTCCGGCTTCGAAAATCGCCCTGATCCTTTCCGTCGCGGCGATCAGGCGTCGCCGCCGAAACGCCGGCAGGGCGGCCAGCAGACCCGCCACGGCCTCAACGGTGTTGGCTTCCAATGCCCCGAAAGCCGCTTTCCCCTCATCGGTGAGAGAAAGCAGCTGGTGGCGGCCATGGCTGGGATCGTCCCGCGTCTCAATCAGCCCGCGATCGGCAAAGCGCTTCAAGGTTCGGCTGATTTGCCCGCGATCGAGGGTGAGCGTGCGCGCGATCTCCGCCGCCGTCGGGTCCGACCGATGGGCCAGTTCATACAGGATGCGGGCTTCGCTCAATGTGAACGGGCTATTGTCGAGATGCCGGTTCAGCAATCCTAGCCTGCTTGTGTAAACCCGATTGAAAGCCCGTAAGGCCGCGACATTTTCGTCCTGATCCTGATCAGCCATCACCCAAATCCATTGTTGATCGAATCAACTCTAAGGAATGTTGATTAAGTCAACAATATAAAAATCTATGCCTGCGAAATGCGAGCGCCGCCGCGGAGGGGGCCGGATCATGGATAAACCGGCCGGTAGCGACCGACTGACGCTGGAGGAGGGAATGAAAAGCGAAAAAGGAAAGCGCGAAAGGGAAGCATCGACGACAGCCGTTCAGCTTCAATCCTCACTTCCGGTCACATGCCCAACACTTTCCCCACACTGCATTTTTCTATAGGATATCGGACGCGGTATTTTCGGGAGCGACTCGAAGGGCCCGATAAAAGGCTGAGAGGCGCTCACTGTCTATCGATAGGAGAGAGCCTGTGCCGATCGCGGTCGCCATCGCCTTACTGGTGTTTGGATCGGTCGCTTTTCATCTGTTCAGTCCCTGGTGGCGCACGCCCATCGCATCCAACTGGACCTCGATCGATTCCGCGCTCGACGTGACCTTGTGGATTTGCGCGGCGGCTTTTGTGCTGCTCAATCTCTTCATGGCCTGGGCGCTCGTCCGCTACCGGCATCGGGCAGGACATCGCGCCCATTATGAGCCGGAAAACAGCTCGCTGGAAAAGCGATTGACGATCTGGACCGCGATCGGCGTCGCCGGCCTGCTCGCGCCGGGGCTGGTCGCATGGGGCAAATATGTGTCCGTCCCCCAGGACGCCGCCATCGTGGAAGCGGTCGGCCAGCAATGGCAATGGTCGTTCCGCTATCCCGGGCCGGATGGCGTTCTGGGCGCGGCGGCGGTCAAATATGTGACGCCCGACAACAGCCTGGGTCTCGACCCGCTCGATCCCTTCGGACGGGACGATCTGTTGGTGGAGGCGGGCGATTTTCATTTGCCGGCCGGCAAACCGGTGAAGATCGTGCTGCGGTCGAAGGACGTGCTGCACGATTTCTATGTGCCCGAATTCCGGGCGAAAATGGACCTGGTGCCCGGCATCGTCACCTATTTCTGGCTGACGCCAACAAAGACCGGGACGTTCGACATATTGTGCGCCGAACTGTGCGGCACCGGCCATCATGAGATGCGCGGCAAGGTGGTCGTGGAATCGCCCGCAGCGTTCGCGAACTGGCAGGCGCAGCAGGTGAGCTTCCAGCAGATACTGGCGGACTCTCCTCCGGCCGCGCTTTCCATGATGCTGATCAGGTCCAATGCCTGCAGCACGTCCGCGTCGAGGAGTGCGCGCTGATGGCGACCACCCTGGCCGACGATCTGCGCCCGCTGCATCATCCCCATAGCTGGATCACCAGATATGTCTGGAGCCAGGATCACAAGGTCATCGCCATCCAGTATAGCGTGACGGCGATTGCCATCGGGCTTGTGGCGCTGGTCCTGTCGGCGCTAATGCGGCTGCAACTGGGCTTTCCCGGCGCCTTTCCCTCGATCCAGCCGGACAATTATCTGCAGTTCGTGTCGATGCACGGCATGATCATGGTCGTCTATCTGCTGACCGCCTTGCTGCTGGGCGGCTTCGGCAACTATCTGATCCCGCTGATGATTGGGGCGCGGGACATGGTGTTCCCCTTCGTCAACATGCTGAGCTACTGGCTCTACCTGCTGTCGGTGATCGTGCTGGCGGCGGGCTTCTTCGTGCCCGGCGGGCCGACCGGGGCGGGATGGACGCTCTACCCGCCGCAGGCCATCACCGAAGGGACGCCCGGCCATCAATGGGGCATCGCCACGATGCTGGTCAGCCTCGCCATTTTCGTCGCGGCCTTCACCATGGGCGGCCTCAACTATGTGACGACGGTGCTTCAGGCGCGGACCAGGGGCATGACGCTGATGCGGATGCCGTTGTCGGTCTGGGGCATCTTCACCGCCTCGATCATGGGGCTGCTGGCCTTTCCGGCGCTGTTCGTCGCGGCGATCATGATGCTGTTCGATCATTTCGCCGGCACCAGCTTCTTCATGCCGACAATGCAGTCCATGGGCCGCATCACGCCGACCGAGGGGGGCAGTCCGCTGCTGTTCCAGCATCTCTTCTGGTTCTTTGGCCATCCCGAAGTCTATATCGTCGCCCTGCCCGCCTTCGGCATCGTGTCGGACCTGATCAGCGTCCATGCGCGCCGAAACATCTTCGGCTATCGCATGATGGTCTGGGCGATCGTCATCATCGGCGCGCTCAGCTTCCTCGTCTGGGCGCATCATATGTATGTGTCGGGCATGAACCCCTATTTCGGGTTCTTCTTCGCGACGTCGACGCTGGTCATTGCGATCCCGACCGCGATCAAGGTCTATAACTGGCTGCTGACGCTGTGGCGCGGCGACATTCATCTGCGCGTGCCGATGCTGTTCGCCATCGCCTTCATCTTCACCTTCATCCATGGCGGGCTGTCCGGCCTGTTCCTGGGCAATGTCAGCGTGGACGTGCCGCTGTCCGACACCTTCTTCGTCGTCGCCCATTTCCACATGGTCATGGGGGTTTCGCCGGTGCTGGTGATCTTCGGCGCCATCTACCACTGGTATCCCAAGATTTTCGGGCGGATGTGGAACGAGACGCTGGGCAAGCTCCATTTCTGGATCACCTTTCTCGGCGTCTACGCGATTTTCCTGCCGATGCATTATCTGGGCATATTGGGGGTGCCGCGCCGCTATTTTGCTCTGGGGGATGCCGCCTTCATCCCGCAGTCGGTCCACCTTGCCAATGAATGGATCAGCATCGCGGCGCTGGTCGTGTTCTGCGCGCAGGGGCTGTTCTTCTTCAACATGATCTGGAGCCTATTCCGCGGGCCGAAGGCCGATCCCAATCCCTGGGGCGCGGCAAGCCTGGAATGGCTGACGCCGCAGACGCCGCCCGCCCATGGCAATTGGGGCGCGAAACTGCCGGTCGTCTATCGCTGGGCCTATGATTACAGCGTGCCAGGCGCGCCGCGCGACTTCATTCCCCAGACGGAACCGCGCGCATGACTATCCTGGCGCGCCTCACCGAGAAAAGCTGGGAAGCGTCGAGCGACAGGGCCACGCATCCCGATCGCCCTTCGGCGGGCGCGGTCGGTCTGACTGTCTATTTCGCTGTCGCCCTGGTGATGTTTTCGCTGCTGATGGCGGCCTATCTCATGCGTATGGGCCTGCACGCCGCCATGGGCCACGGTGGAGAGGATTGGGTGCCGATGCCCGACCCGCCATTATTATGGATCAACAGTGCGATCCTACTTGGCAGCAGTTTGGCCTGGGAAATTGCCCGGCGCGCGGCGCTTCACGGTGGACAGGGCAAGGCAGTGCGGGCGTCGGCCGTGGGGGCGGCGCTGGGGCTTTGCTTCCTGGTGGGGCAATGGCTGCTCTGGCGCCATTATCAGGCCACGGGTTATTACCTGTCCGCCAATCCCGCCAATGCCTTCTTTTATCTGCTGACCGCGCTGCACGGCTGCCACATATTGGTCGGGCTGGTGGCCACCGGCCGGGCGCTTGTCGCCCGCAATCTGCGCCAGATCGGCCTGTGCGCGGTCTATTGGCATTTCCTCCTGCTCGTCTGGCTTCTGCTTGCCGGACTGCTTGTATCGACGTGAAAATTTTCAGTACGGAACGATATCGCAATGTCTCATACGGTGCCGGACAGACGAGATCGAGAGGTCATAACCCCCTCCCTGCGTGAGATCGCGGCCGACTGGTCGGCGGATCAGGAAGTCTTTCGCCATACCCATTGGGGCAAGGCGATGATGTGGATCTTCCTGCTCTCCGACACTTTCATTTTTTCCTGCTTCCTGACGGGCTATATGACGGTGCGGTCATCCGCCGTGCTGCCTTGGCCCAATACGGCGGAGGTGTTCGCACTGGTGATCGGAGGGCAGAAAATCCCGCTGATCCTGATCGCGATCATGACCTTCGTGCTCATCAGTTCCAGCGGCACCATGGCGATGGCGGTCAATTACGGCTATCGTCGCGACCGGCGGAAAACCGCGATCCTGATGCTGCTGACCGCCCTGTTCGGCGCGAGCTTCGTGGGTATGCAGGCGTTCGAATGGACCAAGCTGATCTTCGAGGAAGGGGTGCGCCCCTGGAGCAACCCGATGGGCGCGCCGCAATTCGGCGCGACCTTCTTCATGATCACCGGCTTTCATGGACTCCATGTGAGTTGCGGCGTCATCCTGCTGCTGATCATCGCATCGAAGGTCGCGCGGGGCCATTATGACCGGTCCGGCGACTATAGCGCGGTCGAGATCGCTGGGCTCTACTGGCATTTTGTCGACCTCGTCTGGGTCTTCATCTTCGCCTTTTTCTATCTCTGGTGATCGCCATGCAGCACGACGTTCCTGTTCCGCAGACGCAGATCGCTCCCGACAGCCAGCCATTGTCGGCAGACGAACATGGACAGCATCCGATCAGCCTTTATTTGAAGGTCTGGGGTTATCTGTTCCTGCTCAGCACCCTCTCCTATCTGGTCGATTACATGCATGTGCAGGGGATTGTGCGCTGGACGCTGATCATCCTGTTCATGCTGCTGAAGGCGGGTCTGATCCTGTCAATCTTCATGCACCTCGCCTGGGAAAGGCTGTCGCTGATCTACGCGATATTGGTGCCGCCTTTGGTGCTGCTGGTGCTGGTGCGCATCATGCTGATCGAAGCGGACTATGCCTATTGGACCCGCGCGATCTTCACCGGCGGGGGAGGCTGAACCATGGACCGGATGCGGTGGCTGGTGACGGGGCTGTGCGTGGCGGGCGCGGCGGGCTGTTTTTGGAGCCTCAACTGGTTTGCGGAGCAACTCTACGCGCGCGACAAGGCAGGGAAGCTGGCCTACGCCCCCGCCGACGCGATGCCGCCGCGCGTCGACATGGTGTCGGTACAGCGGGATTGGCCGGCAAGCCTCCTGGATTCGGCGGACGGCAACCGGCTGATCGCCTATCGGCGGGACATGCAGGGCAAGGCGCCAGCGCCCGCGGTCGGCAATGGCGGGGCAGCGGTCGCTCCGCCAGCGGATCTGGGCACGCTGCTCGCCAGCGCGGACGCCAATGCCGGGAAGGCCAAGGCGCAATTGTGCGTCAGCTGCCATGACATGAAGCAGGGCGGTCCCAATCGCATCGGTCCCAATTTGTGGGGCGTGGTCGGCCGGCCGGTCGCGGTCCATGCCGGCTTTGCCTATTCGCCCGCGATGAAGGGGCATGGGGGAAGCTGGAGCTATGAGAGCCTCTTCGCCTTTCTCGCGTCGCCGGCGCGCGCAGTGCCGGGGACGAAGATGAGCTTCGCCGGCCTGCGTCGCGCCGAGGATCGCGCGGCGCTGATCAAATATCTTGCCACGCTGGGAGGCACGCCGCCACCGCCGCCAGGACCCAAGCTGGCGGCGCGGGGCGAAGGCGCCCGGTGAAGACGGACCCTCACCGGGCGGAAAGCCTCAGCGAACGACGGCGCGCGTATAGAGGTGCCAGGTGGCGTAGCCTAGCACGGGGAATGCCACGGCCAAACCGACCAATCCCGGCAACGCCCCCAGGATCAGCAGCGCAACCACGATCAGCCCCCATGCGGCGACCGTCACCGGGTTGTGCCACGCCACGCGGAACGATGTGCGCAGCGCCACGCCCCAATTGACCCTCTTGTCGACGATCATCGGGAAGGAAATGACGCTGACCGCCAGCGTCGCGATGGCGAAACCCAGGCCAACGAGATTGCCGATAATGATCATGCGCCAGCCCTCGGCCGTGCCGAACACGGCCTGCACGAAAGCGCTGACCGATGCGACCGCATCGGGGCCGATCTGACCGACCGTCGAATAATAGATGAACCAGGCGGCTGTCATCCAACCCAGGAACAGCATGGCGGTCACGCTGGTCAGATCGAACAAGGCCGGAAAGGACGGACCACGCACGACGTCCAGAAAATGCCGCCAACGGGAATCAAGCCCCTGTTCGCGCCGCCGCGCCAATTCGTAGAAGCCGCTGGCAAAGGCAGGCCCGAACAGAACCGATCCGGCCACCAACGGAAACAGAAGCGGTAGCACCGGCATCTGACTGGCCAAAAGGATCGCGAACACGATCACGACAGGATAGATGAAGCCGATAAACAGCAGATCCCCGCGCTTGGCCAGGAAATCCTCCCAACCCTGGCGGAGGGCGATGCGCAGATCGTCGATGCCGATCCTGCGAATTTCATAGTCCTCACGGGAAGACGCCAGATCCCCTGGACGCGCTATAGCCATGGTCGCTCTCCCTTCGAAGTCGCCATGTCAGACGCTGGCTTGTCCTATCCTCAGTCGGGACTGGTGCCGACGCAGCCCTTGCGGGGACTGCCTGAACATCGTCTCGGCATGAGGAAACGCCTCATGGCCTATCGGGTGACACTACACCTTTCCGTGCTCGGCAGACAAGCACGAACGTCATGTCCGCCATGCCGGTCACTGAATGCGCCGGTCGAGCGTGGCCATGGACCGCGAGGCAGGGCCGGCATTGGCCAATATGGCCACCGGGTCCACGGGACTGTTGAATAGCAGCCCGCATTGTTCGCCCCGGCTCCAGATCAGCGTCGCGTCGCGTTCCAGATAGGGTAGGATCAGGATAACCCGCACCCCGACTTGCGGAGGCGTCAACCCCGACAGCATCGCGCCGTAAATCGAAACATTTCGGACGGTGACAGTCTGGGTGATGCCGTCCCCGTCAACCAACCTGCCTTCGATATCGACATGATAGCGCCGGTCGCGCCGCTTTTCAGCGATCGCGCGATAAACCAGCTGCTCCATTCCATTCCTCCGGTTTGCCCCCCGGAAGTCAGGATCAGACTGGCCCAGCCGCCTTATCAAATCGCTGCCGGAACTGGTTAACCAGCCCGACACGATAATCGCATCAGGCCAGTGCGCCGTGGCAATGCTTGTATTTCTGGCCCGAACCGCAGGGACAGGGCGCATTGCGGCTGATGTCCAGATTGGCGAACTCGCCGGTCGGGGCGGCGCGCGGGATCGTCGTGGTGATGCCGGCGATCTGGCCGCCATCGATATCGGCGCTGTTATCTACGCCCGAGAAGGGGTCGATATGCGTGGTGATGAAGTCCGGCAGCACCGGTAGGCCATAATCCTGCAGCGGCGGCTGTTCCATGCGGAACTGCACGCGGGCGATGGAGCCGGTCACATCCTCGCGGATATTCTCCAGCATCCGTTCGAACAGGGCGAAGGCTTCCTGCTTATATTCGTTGATCGGCGTCTTCTGCGCATAGGCGCGCAGGTGGACGACCTGGCGCAGCGCGTCGAGCGTCGCCAGATGCTCCTTCCAGTGATGGTCCAGGCTCTGGAGCAGGATCGACTTCTCGATCATATGCCAGTCGCTCGCGTCGACCTCCTTGATCTTCTCGGCCACGGCTTCGTCGGCCAGCGCGACCAGCCGTTCCTCGATCATTTCGGGATCGACCGCGTCCTCGGCCAGCCAGGCGTCGAAATCGGGTTCGAGGCCCAGTATTTCTGCGGTGCGGGCCTTCAGCCGATCCATATCCCACTGCTCGGGATAGGTGCCCGGCGGGCAGGATGCGCCGACCAGATCATTGACCGTTTCATGGCGCATGTCGATGACGACATCGTCCACCGTCTCGGCATCCATGATATCGCTGCGCTGTTCGTAGATGACCTTGCGCTGGTCGTTCATCACGTCGTCATATTCGACGACCTGCTTGCGGATGTCGTAGTTGCGCGCCTCGACCTTCTTCTGCGCGGTCTCGATCGCCTTGCTGAGCCACTTGGACGGGGGCAGCGCCTCCCCATCCTCCAGGTTGGAGCGGATCATCTTGGCGAACATCGTGTCCGGGCCGAAGATGCGCATCAGATCATCGTCGAGGCTGAGGTAGAAGCGCGACAGGCCGGGATCGCCCTGACGGCCCGAACGACCGCGGAGCTGGTTGTCGATGCGGCGGCTTTCATGGCGTTCGGTGGCGAGGACGAACAGGCCGCCGGCGGCCAGCACTTCCTGCTTTTCGGCCTCGATCTCGGCCTCGATCCGGGCGATGGCGGCGTCGCGCCCGGTACCTTCTGGCATATCGCGCAATTCGTCCTCGACGCGCATCTCCAGATTGCCGCCCAGTTTGATGTCGGTGCCGCGGCCCGCCATGTTGGTGGCGATCGTCACCGCGCCCTTGCGGCCTGCCTGCGCCACGATATGCGCTTCGCTCTCATGGAAACGAGCGTTCAGGACCGCGTGCTTCACGCCTTCCTGGTTGAGGAATTCGGACAGCATTTCCGACTTTTCGATCGAGACCGTGCCGACCAGCACCGGCTGGCCCTTTTCGGCATGTTCCTTGATCGTGCGCGCAATGCCCCGGAACTTGTCTTCCAGATTCTTGTAGAATGTATCTTCCTCGTCGATCCGCTGCACCGGCCGGTTGGTCGGGATGGTGACGACGTTCATCTTGTAGATTTCGTAGAATTCGGTCGCCTCGGTCGCGGCGGTGCCGGTCATGCCGCCCAGCTTGGGATACATGCGGAAATAATTCTGGAAGGTAATGGAAGCGAGCGTCTGGTTTTCCGGCTCGATATTCACGCCTTCCTTGGCTTCGACCGCCTGGTGCAGTCCGTCGGACCAGCGGCGGCCGTCCATCATGCGGCCGGTGAACTCGTCGATGATGACGACCTTGCCGTCTTTCACGATATAGTCGATGTCGCGGCGGAACATCACCACTGCCCGCAGCGCCTGATTCACATGATGAACGACCTGCGTATTCTCGAAATCGTAGAGGTTATTGCCCTGAAGCAGGCCCGCCTGCTCCAGCAGCCGTTCGATCTTCTCGGTCCCGTCCTCGGTCAGCGTGACGGTGCGCTGCTTCTCGTCCTTCTCATAATCGGCTTCGCTGATCTGCTTCACGATCGCGTCGACCGCGACATAGAGTTCGGACTTGTCGTCGGTCGGACCGGAAATGATGAGCGGCGTGCGCGCTTCGTCGATCAGGATCGAGTCCACCTCGTCGACGATGGCGTAGTTGAAGGGCCGCTGCACCATCGAGGCGCGGTCATATTTCATATTGTCGCGCAGATAATCGAAGCCGAGTTCGTTGTTCGTCGCATAGGTGACGTCGGCATTATAGGCTTCGCGGCGCTGGTCTTCCGACAGGTTCGGCACGATGACGCCGGTGGTGAGGCCAAGGAAGCGATAGACCTGCCCCATCCATTCGCAGTCGCGGGTGGCGAGATAGTCGTTCACCGTAACGACGTGAACGCCCTTCCCCTCCAGCGCGTTGAGGTAGGTGGCGACGGTGGCGACCAGCGTCTTGCCCTCACCCGTCCGCATTTCGGCGATCTCGCCGCGATGGAGCACGATGCCGCCCACCATCTGCACGTCGAAATGGCGCATGTCCAACACGCGGACGGAGGCTTCGCGCACCGTGGCGAAGGCTTCGGGCAGCAGGTCGTCCAGCGTTTCGCCGGCAGCCAGGCGGTCCCGGAACTTGGCCGTCTGCGCAGCCAGTTCCTCGTCCGACAGCGCCTGGATCGCGGGTTCGAAGGAGGCGATCTTGTCGACGATCTTGCCCAGCGACTTCACATAACGTTCGTTGGACGATCCGAAGATGGACTTGGCGAGTGCGCCGAACATGAGCTCTCCCTGAGCGAAATAGACTGAAGGCGTAAGCACCGACGCCGGAAAACAATTGTGCGGCAAATAGGCATCGGTCGGGCCAACGTCAATTCGGCGTTCGCCCTTCCCTGCAAGGAAATGGCCGCCGCCTATCAGACTGCCACAGATCCTCTGCGCGGTTAACGGCCCGTGACCTCGTTCAAAACCTCGGCCCAGCGCGCCGCAATGCGCCGACGGCCATAATTCTCGTCCAGATATTCCCGTGCCTGCGCCAATCTGGTCTTCTCACTATCCCAATCGAAGGCGTAGCGCGCAAGTCCGCTCTGCCAATCGTCCAGCGCGATGAAAGGCCGCAACTCCTCATAGGATTCGATCGAATCCGCCACCACGCCGAGACCGGCGAGAATGGCGGTTGCAGGCCGATTGATCGACTTGCCGGCCGTATAGTCATTTTGCGACACCGGGATGATGGCGACGCGGTGAAGCTTGAGCGCTGCGGGAAAGCTTACGAGGGACCAGGGCATATAGACGCTGGGAATGCCCCATTTTACCGAAGCTTTCCGGTAGACAGCGGGCTTGTTGTTGATGATCGTCAATGTCACCGGCCGCCTGACGGCGAATTCGCGCAGCTGGGCGACGGCATCGTCCAGTTCGCCCACCCCCGAAATGCCGGCCATGTTGTTGCCGAACCAGACGACATGCAGCGCCCCCGGATGGCGGGCGAGGAAGGCCTTCAGCTTCCTGAGATGGAAGCGTTCGGATAGAGAGAGGCTGCGGGTCGACAGGGCGCCGATATCTTCCAGCATGTCCGGCACCACCCGGATGCGGCCCTTTATCTCGGGCGTGGAGACCATCAGCAACTGGCCCATTTTCTCGGTCGGCACGGTAATCAGATCGGCCTGTGAGAGCAGGCTGACGGTGCGCTGGCCATGATGGGCCGATCCCCGCACCCGGTTGTTCGCAAAGCGATTGTCGCAAATGTCGAAGATCAGCTTGCAACCGGCCTTTTGCGCCGCCTTCGTCGCCTTGACGGCGCCGCGCCCGAACGCTTTGGATATGATGACGGCATCAAGGCCCTTCGGCCCCTTCAGCTTGGGATAGCGCCGTACATCAACGCCGAGATCGCGCAGCGCGCGCATCGGCTCCAGCAGGCGAAGACGGATGCTGGCCTTCTTCTGGGAATAGCGTTTGGCATAGAAGGCGAAGCGGCGATTGCCGGTGACTGTCATGGGAAAGCTGCATGGTTGATCGTGAGGCCTTATGCTCATGACGTCGACGCGATTACAAGTCCGCCCGCTCCTTCGCCGAATAGCCTGTGCGAAAGGCTGGAAATCGATGGCGGCTCATCCTATGGCGGCGGCATGGAAAAATCGCCCCTCGCCCCCGCCGCCTTCCCGTCCCTGCCCGTCATCGCCGGCGTGACGCTGCGAACCGCGCGCGCCGGGTACAAGGCCTGGGAGCGGTGCGACCTCACTTATGTCGAACTGGACGCCGGCACCGCTGTCGCTGGCGTGACCACCCAGAGCAAATGCCCCTCCCCCGAGGTCGAATGGTGTCGGGACGCGATCCCGCTGGGGTCTGCCCGCGCGCTCGTGGTGAATGCCGGCAACGCCAACGCCTTCACCGGCCATCGCGGCCGCGCGGCGGTGGAGGCGATCGCGGCCAGGGTCGCCAATCACCTGTCCTGCCTGCCGTCCGACATCTTCGTCTCCTCGACCGGCGTGATCGGCGTGCCGCTGCCCATCGACAAGGCCGAGGCAGGCCTCGCAGCCGCCTTCACCGCCGGTCCCTGCGGCTGGGAGGATGCCGCGACCACGATCGGCACGACCGACACCTATCCCAAGGGCGCTCATGCCTCCGCCATGGTCGGCGACAGGCGGGTCGAACTGGTGGGCATCATCAAGGGGTCGGGCATGATCGCGCCCGACATGGCGACGATGCTCGGCTATATCTTCACCGACGCGGCCATCGAGCCGGCGTTGCTGCAACAGATGCTGTCGGCCGCCAACAAGCGGACCTTTTCCTGCATCACGGTGGATAGCGATACCTCCACCAGCGACACGGTGCTGGCCTTCGCTACCGGGAAGGCGGGCAATGCGCCGCTGGCGTCCATGGACGATGCCGGCGCCGACGCTTTCCACGCCGCGCTGATCGATCTCTGCCGCCAACTCGCCCATCTGGTGGTGCGCGACGGCGAAGGGGCGACCAAGTTCGTCGAGATCAATGTCGAGGGCGCGGCCAGCGACGAGAGCGCGCACCGCATCGGCCTGTCGATCGCCAATTCGCCGCTGGTGAAGACCGCCATCGCTGGCGAGGACGCCAATTGGGGCCGCGTCGTCATGGCGATCGGCAAGGCGGGGGAGCCGGCCGACCGGGACAAGCTGTCCATCCGCTTCGGCACGACCCAGGTCGCGACCGGCGGCCTGGCGGTCGAGGGCTATGACGAGGCGCCGGTCGCCGCCCACCTCAAAGGGCAGGATATCGTCATCGGCGTCGACCTGGGCCTGGGCGAAGGGCGCGCGACCATCTGGACCTGCGACCTGACGCATGGCTATATCTCGATCAACGCGGATTACCGTAGCTGATGCTGCTGGAACTCCATGATCCCGTCGTCGCGCTGATGCGTGAAGTCGGGCGCGACATCGTGATGCCGCGCTATCGCAATCTTGCCGATCATGAAGTCAGCGAGAAGGCGGCGAATGATTTTGTCACCATCGCCGACAAGGAAAGCGAACTTCGCCTAGCCGAAGGGCTTGCGAACATCCTGCCAGAGGCCGGGATCATCGGCGAAGAAGCCTGCGCGGCGGATTCCGCCATTCTCGACCGGGCGGGCGAAGGGTTGAACTGGATCATCGATCCGATCGACGGGACCGGCAATTTCGCATCGGGCCAGCCGCCCTTTGGGATCATGGTGGCGCTGGTCGACGGCGGCGTGACGCTGGCAGGCTGGATATTGGACCCGCTGTCGGGGCGGCTGTGCCATGCCATGCTGGGCGGCGGCAGCCATATCGACGGGGAGCAGGTGCAGGCGCGCGAAAGCGGCGGCGACCTGCCGATCGCGGCGCTGGCGGTCTATTTCATGTCGCCCGAAGAGCGCGCCGATATCGAGCGCCGGTCGCAGGCCAGCTTCACGCTGGTGGATATTCCCCGTTGCGCCGCCGAACAATATCCACGGCTGGTGCTGGGGCAGAATGACGTATCGGTCTTCGCGCGGACTTTGCCCTGGGATCATGCGGCGGGCACCCTGTTGGTCAACGAAGCGGGCGGCTGCTGCCAGCGGACCGACGGGACGCCCTATCTGGTGGGCGATCTGCGGCGCGGCCTGATGGGCGCATCCTCGCCGCGCCTGTGGGACAAGGCGGCGGCGACGCTGTTCGGATAAGAGAGGCTGACATGCTGACGATCTGGGGCCGGCTCAACTCGCACAATGTGAAGAAGGTCGTCTGGTTCGCCGACGAAATCGGCTTGCCTTATGTCCGCCACGACGTGGGCGGCAAGTTCGGCATGGATGCCGCCTATCTGGCGAAGAACCCCAACAGGCTGATCCCCACGATCGAGGATGGCGATGTCGTCCTGTGGGAATCCAACGCGATCCTGCGCTATCTCGCGGCGCGTTACGCGCCGGCGGAGATGTGGCCCGATGACCCCGTTGTCCGGGCGCAGGGCGACAAATGGATGGACTGGCAGTTCAGCTTTGCCGACGCCCAGCGCGACGCCTTCCTGCAACTGGTGCGACACGAAGCTGGACAGCGAAATAGACAATCAATCGCGAAATCGGCCGAAGCGGCTGGCGCGGCCATGCGGATACTGGACCGGGCGCTTGCCGCCCAGCCATGGCTTTCGGGTGTCCATTTCGGTGTCGCGGATGTGCCGATGGGGGTCTATGCCCACACTTATTTCACGCTGGATATGGAGCGGCCCGACCTGCCGCATGTGCGGGCCTGGTATGATCGGCTGCGCGAACGGCCGGCCTATGCCAGGTCGGTGATGATCCCGCTGACATAGGCCGGAGGTCCAATTCGTTACAGGACGCTTTCGATCCAGCCCTTGAGCGCGCTCTTGGGGGCCGCGCCGACCTTGGTCGCGCTGACTTCGCCATTCTTGAACAGGATCATCGTCGGAATGCCGCGCACGCCATATTGACCCGGCGCATCGGGATTTTCGTCGATGTTGATCTTGGCGATCGTCACCTTGTCGGCCAGTTCCTCGGAGATTTCCTCCAGGGCGGGGCCGATCATCTTACAGGGACCGCACCATTCCGCCCAGAAATCGACGAGCACGGGCTTGTCGGAATCGATCACGTCCGCCTTGAAGCTGACATCGGTAACTGCCTTGGTGGCCATTGCTTTGATCTCCTTATGTTTAGCGATATCTAGGATGGACGCGCATCCGGCTCAACGGGCCAGAGCGGCAAATTCTCCTGCGTGGGCGCAAAGCCCGGCTTGTGCGCCGTCAACAGACGCGATGGCATGACGACCAGATGCGGGCCGCTGGTGTAGAGCAGCCCCGCCTCGATCGCCCGGCCGGGAAAGATCACTTCCAGCGCGGCGACATAGGCGGCCATCTGTCGCACATGGGCGATCGGCACCTCGTCCGGCGACCGGGGGGCGATGCGTCCGGTCTTGAAATCGATCAGCTGGATACGATCCGCGCCGATGCAGAGCCGGTCGACCGTGCCGGCGATCACCGCTTCGCCCACAACCGCGGCGATGGGGGCTTCGGCGAGCGCGTCGGGGCCGAACAGGTCGGCAAAGGCCGGCGCTTCGATCACGCGCAAGGCCTGGTCGATGACGTCATGACGGATGGCCTGGTCGTCCACGCCCTGCTGCGCCAGCCAGCGGTCTGCCGCCTCCCGTCGCCGGGCGGAGGGAATGTCGGGCAGCCGCTCGAACAGGCGATGGAGCCAGCGTCCGCGTTCGGCCGCCGCGCGCATGGCGGGCGTCGGCGGCGGATAGGGGACATCGTCCTCGACCGGCGCCGAGGGCGCGAGGGGACGCGGCGGGCGTGCCTCGATAGGCGCGGGTGCGCGCAGCCAGGCCGGTTCGGCGATGGCGGCGCGTTGCTCGACCATCTCCCGCTCGGCCTTTTTGGGCTGCAACGGCTCGCTCCCGCGCCAGCGTCGCGCCGCGCCCCAGAGCGGGTCGGCCTCCCACTCCGCGCCTAGGGAGATCATGGCGCCTTCGACCGCCGCGAACCAGCTTTCGGGCTTGACCTCGCCCTTGGCGCGCGGGCCGAGCGAACCGGCGATGATCAACTTCTCTTCCGCGCGGGTCAGCGCGACATAGAGCAGCCGCCAATGCTCACGGCGTTCCTCCTCGGCGGCCTCTTCCGCGACCTTGCCGATCGGTCCCTGCCGCTCGGCCTTGCGCGGGGCGAGGATCGGCAGGCCGTTCCATTCGAGCGAGTCGGCGCGCTGCCCCGCATCCGGGTCCATGCAGGCATCCGCCAGAATGACGATCGGCGCCTGCAACCCCTTCGCGCCATGGACCGTCAGCAGCCGCAGCATGTCCCCCTGCGCCGCAGCGTCGCGCACGATTTCCACCTCGCCCCGGTCGAACCAGTCGATGAAGCGCTGGAGCGAGGGATGATCGTCGCCTTCGAAGGCCAGCGCGGCGTTGAGCAGTTCCTCGATCGGGTCGGCGGCCTCGATCCCCAGCCTTGCCACCAGGCGATGGCGGCCATTCATCGGGCCGGACAGGATCATTTCCAGATAGCGATAGGGAGTGGTGAAGTCGGCGGCCGCCAGCAGGCCACGCAGCGGCGCCAGTTGCGTGTCGGAAAGCGTCTGGGTGAGATGCCGCCACAGCCCGACCTTGCGGCCGATGAGCCGCTGCATCAGTTCGTCCTGGCTCCAGCCGATCAGCGGCGATACCAGCAGCGAGGCCAGGTTCAGTTCATCCTCCGGCTGCACCGCGAAGCGCAGCGCCGCCAGCAGATCGCGCACCGCCAGTGGTGCGTTTAGGCGCAGCCGGTCGATCCCGGCCACCGCCACCTGTTCCTCATAGAGGCGCGCGACGATCAGGCGGGCCAGTTCGCTGCGGCGGCGCACCAGGATCATGATGTCGCCCGCGCGCACGGGGCGGCCCTGGCTTTCGAGCATCAGCCCATCGTCGATCCATTGCCTGATCTGCCGCGCGATGCGGGCGGCGAGGACACGTTCCTGATCGGCGGCCCAATCCTCCTCGCCCTCGGCATCCTCATTGAGGTTGGCGATGACGGGCTTCCAGAGCTGCACTTCACCCGGATGCCGGTTGGCGCTGATATGCCGGACATCGCCCGGCTCCAGCCCCAACCGTTCGGCCCGCAGCGTGGCGATGGTGCGATCGACCACATCCAGGACCGCGGGCGTCGAGCGGAAGCTCTGATCCAGCGAGAGGTTGAAAAAATCATGGCCCGACCGGTCGGCGTCGCGCTGGAACAGGATTTGCGCGGCGGCGAAATTGGCGGGACTGGTGCCCTGGAAACCGAAAATCGCCTGTTTGAAGTCGCCGACGGTGAAGATGGTGCGGACCTTCTCGCCCGGTTCCCATTGCGTGGCGAAAAACTCCTCCGCCAGCGTGCGGACGATGCGCCATTGGGCGGCGTTGGTGTCCTGCGCCTCATCGACCAAGATGTGATCGATCCGCTGGTCCAGCTTGTAGCGTATCCAGTCGGCGATGCCCTCCTGCTCCAGCAGGCGGGCCGTCCGGGCGATCAGGTCATCGAAATCCACCGCGCCCGCCAGGGCCTTTGCCTGCGCATAATCGCGGGCATAGGCGCGCCCGGCGTGCAGGGCCTGCGCCAGCAGCGCGGCATAATCGGCGCGCAGCTTGACCGCGATCAGGTCGCGGCATCGACCGTGGAGCCGCGCCGCCATGTCCAGATAGCCGTCGGCCGGCGGCACCCACCCCTTGGCGTCGATCAGATCCCCGTCCGTCTTCGCCCAGGCACGGTGCAGATCGGCAAGGCCCCCCGCCCTGCCCGCCGGATCGAGCGCGCGCCACGCAGCGATGCGGTCGCACCGCTCAAGCCCGCGCCCCTTGCCCCATTCGACATTGGCGCGGACGATGCCGTCCAGCGTGCGCATATCGAAGATATCGTCGGAACATTGTTCGGCAAGCCATTGATCGATATTGCCTTCTGGCAGATCGAACTCCCCGGCCAGCCATGGCGCTATGGCGTCGGGAAGCGCGTCCAGCGCTTCGCCCGCGCCCGCGCAGCGCAGCAGGAAGCCTTCGGCGCCACTCTCCCCCAGGCGCAGGCTGAGCGCCTGCAACGCGCCGATCAGCCGCTCATCCCCCTGCTCCTGCGCCCGCACGGCAAGGTCGGCCAGCGTTTCGCGCGCGAGGCTCGTCTGTTCGCGCTGGTCGAGCGGGCGGAACCCTGGCGCCAGCTCCGCCTCCAGCGGAAAGGCCGCCAGCAATTGCTGGCAGAAGCCGTGAATGGTCTGGATGCGCAGGCCGCCGCCGGTGGATTCCAGCACTTCGGCGAAGAGGCGGCGCGCCTTGTCCTGCATCTGCGGACCATGATCCTCGCCCAGCGCCATCAGGTCGGCGGCGAGCGCCGGACCGTCGAGCTGGACCCAGCCGGCCAGCCGGTCATGAATCCGGTCGGCCATTTCGGCCGCGCCCGCCTTGGTGAAGGTGAGGCACAGGATATTTTCCGGCCGCACGCCCTGAAGCAGCAGGCGGAAGACGCGCGCGGTCAGCACATGGGTCTTGCCGGTGCCGGCCGACGCGGACAGCCAGACATGGGCGGCGGGCGCGGCGGCGCGCGCCTGATCGCCGAGCAGCTTCTGCAAGGGGCGCGGCCCGTCAGCCATCGTCGCGGCCATACCATTCCTCCAGCCGCATCAGCTGGTCATAATCGCCATAATTGGCCAGTTCGGGATTGACCTCCGCCCGGAAAGCCGCGCTTCCCAGCAGATAATCGTTCGCCACGCCTTCAAACTGTTCATGGGCATGGGCGGTGAAGGCGTCGGTGACGATCTTGTCGCGCTTGCCCAGAGGATCGACGGGACTTTCCCGATAGCCGAACTGGTCGCCCTTCTTGGCGAGCGACCAATATTCGAAATCGCCGGCCGTGGGCGTGGGGCCAAGCCCGTCGAAGCCGCCCAGTTCGGCGATCACGCCCAGCAGCCCCAATTGCAGAGCGAAACCCGCCTTGACCTGCCGCGCGCTGGGTGGCTTGCCGGTCTTATAGTCGATGATGCCGATCTGGCCGTCGGGCAGGCGATCGATGCGGTCGGCCTTGCCCATCAGCGTCACACCGGCGATTTCCGCCCGCCCCTCCTGCTCGACCGCCAATATGGCGCGGCCGTCGGCCTTGTCCTTTGCCACCTCGGCGGCGATCCAGCGGATCGCCTCGATCAAGCGGGGCTGCCACAGGGCGCGGAGCAGCGGATGCACGTCGGGCCGTTCGAACATGGCGCGGGCACGCGCTTCCAGATCGGCCGGATCGAACCTCTTTTCTTCTGCCCAATGTTGCAGGATTTCATGGACCGCCGTGCCCCGCCAGGCCGGCCCGGCATCGGCGTCGACCGGATCGAGCCGCGCCAGACGCAGGATACGCCGGGCATAGAAGGCATAGGGATCGGCCTTCAGCCGGTCGACATCGGTGACGGGGATCAGGCTCGGCCTGACCGACGCGGGCGGCACCGGCGCGGGCCGTCGTTCGGGGCTATGGATGGTCGGGCGGTCGATCGCCTGCGCCAGCAGGGCATAACGATCCGCCGCCTTCCACTGCGCGCCCGCCATCGCCTTCAACCGCAGCCAGAAGCGCGAGGCCACGGCCGGGCCGCCGCTGCCGCGCCGGGCGCGGGTGATCAGCACATGCGGAGCGCCCAGCGCGCTGGCGAAATCATGCGCGGCAAGGCCGATGCGGCTTTCCAGCCCCGGAAGGCCGAGTTCGCGGCGGACGCGCGGCGCCAGCCAGGGGTCGGGCGCGGGCAGGCCCGGCCATGTCCCTTCATTGAGGCCGCCCAGAATCATGAGATCGGCCTGCGCCAGTCGCGCCTCGATCAGACCCAATATGGCGATGCGGGGATGGCCGCCCTGCGGCGGGCGGACGGCCACGCCCGCCAGCATTTGGTCCAGCAGCAGCGGCAGCGCGCGCATGTCCGCCTGGCGCGGCCCTTCCTGCGCGAAGGCTTCCATCTCCGCGAACATCTCGGCGGCGGCGTGGCCCTGATGCCCCGACCAGACCATGTCGCCTGACAGGGCGCCGGCCTGGGTGCGGATCATGGCGAGCTGGCCGGCGAGATCGGTCGCGACGCGGGCGCCATCCTCCAGTGGGTCCAGCAGGGCGCGCGCCGTCGGCCACCAGTCGCGCACCTCCGCGCGCAGCCGCTTTTGCCGATCGTCGTCGCCGCGCGGCTCAAGGAGGAGGTCGATGCCGATCAGTCCCGCCTGCGGGCGTGGCCCGCGCAACAGCAGGTCAAGGCCCCGCACGCCGTCGAGCCAGGCGAGCCGGCCCTCGCCGCGCATCACCAGCGGATGTTTGAGCAGGGTGAGGAGCGCGACGGGCGCGAAGCGTTCGGCCACCGCCTCCGCCATGGCGATCAGCAGCGTGCCGGGCGGCAGGCGTGACAGCGGCTGGCCTGCCGAATCGTCGGCTTCTATGCCCCAGCGGCGCAGATGGGCGGATACTCGCGTCGCGAGTTGCCGGTCGGGCGTGACCAGCGCAGCCGTCCGCTCGGGCGTCTCCAGCGCCTCGCGCAGGGCGATGGCGATGGCCTGCGCCTCCTCGCCCGGCGTGGCGACCTCCAGTGCTTCCACGCCGGCAAGCGAACGGTCGGCGGTCTTAAGGTCGCGCCAGCGGCCGGTCAGGCGCGGCGGCAGCATGGCGTTGGAAATGTTGCGCCCCCGCACGGCACGCGCGTCATGCTCGCTGCCCCACCGCCATTGCGCGACATCGTCCCGCGTCGCGCTCATGCCGTCGAGCAGGCGCTTCAGCGCATATTGCGGATGGGTTTCATGCGGCGCGGCCGCGCGGCCGGTGAGCGGGTCCGGGTCGAACGGCCCGATCGCCTCCCAGGCCTGCTCGTCCATATTCTGGTCGAGACCGGCGAAGACCACCATGCCGCTCGGCATTTCCGCGATACGGCGCAGGAGCCGGGCGACAGCCGGAGCCGTGGTGGAAATGCCCGCCGCAACTGTGAACCCGGTCGGCGGGGCCTCCCCCCAGCGCACCGCAAGCCGCTCGAACAGGCGGTTTCGCCTGTCGGCCAGGTCGATGCAGCCCAGCCGCGCCAGTTCCGCCGGCCAGCGCGACAGGAGAATTTCGAACAGGGTAAGCGATGCCTGCCAATGGCCGGACAGCTCTGCCGACAGGTTGAGGTCGCGCAACGCGCCGACCGGCACCTGTGCCACCTGCATCTGGTCGAGCACGCTTCCCAGGGCTTGAGCAAGTTGCAAGGCGAGCGCCGCATCGGTGCCCGGCTTCACATCCTGCACCATGCGGGCGAGGATCATCTGCCGGCGGACTGGCGCGATGGCGGGGGGCAGCGGTTCACCTTCGCCCAAGGGGTCAAGCGCGCCGCCCACCTGCTCGCCCAGATCCGGGTCGCCCATCGTCACCAGCCGGGGCAGCAGCAGGCCGCCCTTCGACTGGCGGACGAAGGCGTCGCGCACGGCGCGCGCGGCGCGGTTGCTGGGCAACAGGATCATGCCCTGCGCCAGCGACCGGATATCCTGACCATGGCGCGCCAACAGGCCCGTCACCAGCGCGTCGGCGAAGGCGCGGTGCGCCGGGATGGTGTAGAGCGCGGGATGCGTCCGCTCACCCATGGGTGAGGATCGACTCCACGACGGGGATGGCCTGCGGCGTGCCGACGTCGAACCATAGCCCCTGATGAGACACGCCATAGAGGCGCCCGGCCTCGATCGCGCGGTTCCAGAAGATATTGGTCGAGAAGGCGTCCGCCGGCGGATCGCGCAGCACGGCAGGCGAGAGGATTTGGATGCCAATATAAACGAAAGGCGCGACATGGGCGGTTTTGCGCCGACTGAGACGGCCATTGGCATCCATATGGAAATCCCCCGGCCCGGTATGACAATGAGCGCGCGCCTGCGGCACCAGCAGGAGCAATGCATCCATATGTTCCGGGTCCCAGACGCGCTGCATCATGGCGAATGTTTCAGCGGGGCCGTCGATCCAGAAATTGTCACTGTTCACGCAAAAAAATGGCTTGTCGCCCAACAGCGCCTTGGCGTGCATCAGACCGCCGCCCGTTTCCAGCAGCTTGGCGCGCTCGTCGGAAATCGCGAATTCCATCGCTCCCCTGCGGGCGCGCAAATGGGCTTCGATCGTATCGGCGAGATAATGGACGTTGACCACGACCTTGCGGATGCCGCCCGCTTCCAGCCGGTCGAGCGCATGGTCCATCAACGGCTTGCCCGCGACCTTGACCAGCGGCTTGGGCCGGGTGGCGGTGAGCGGGCGCATTCGCTTGCCAAGGCCGGCGGCCATCAGCATCGCCGTGTCGATCATGCGGGGGCGAACTCCTGAAGCGCATGGTGGCGCTTGTCGGCGGGAATATTGGCGGCGAACCATTGCGCCACGGGCGCGAGCGCCGGATGGGCGAGATCGCGCTCCAGCAACCCCCACATGCGCGGCAGGTAGGATAGATAGCGCGGCTTGCCGTCCCGCTTCCAGAGACGGGTGAAGATGCCGATGATCTTTGCGTTGCGCTGCGCCCCGAGCACGGCATAGGCCGCGTCGAAATCGGCGGGCGGAGACGCCAGCGCCTTGTAACGGGCGAGCATCGCCGTCTCGACCGCCAGGGGGACGTCGCGCCGCGCATCCTGCAACAGCGACACGAGATCATAGGCCGGATGACCGGCCAGAGCGTCCTGAAAGTCGAGCAGACCAAGTCCCCATGCTTCGGGCCGGTCGATTAGCATGATATTTTCGGCATGATAGTCGCGCAGCACCGTGACGACAGGGCTGGCGGACTGTTCCACGATGGGCAGCACGGCGTCCCAGGCGCGGATATAGGCGTCCTCGTCGACCGCAAGGCCGATCGCAGGGCAATACCAATCGGTGACAAGGCCGACCTCCCGCAGGTAGACGGCGCGGTCATAGGGCGGCAGATCGGCGGCGGGCAGCTTGTGCAGATCGGCGAGCAGTTCGATCGCGCGGCCATAGATCGCCAGTTCCTCATCAGGCCTGGCGTCGACATGTTCCTTCAGCCGATCGTCGCCGAAATCCTCGATCAGGACCAGCCCTTCATTCAGGTCGCGTGACAATATGCGGGGGGCGGCAAAGCCGTCGGCGACCAGATGCTCGGCAATGGCGATGAAGGGGCGAGGGTCTTCGTGCGGCGGCGGCGCGTCCATCAGGACGGCGCGTCGCCCTCCGTCGACGACGCGAAAATAGCGGCGGAAAGACGCATCGCCCGCGAGCGGGACGATGGCGGCGTCAGGCCAGCCGGCCCTGGCCAGGAAATCCGAAGCGGAAGCGGGAGGGATCATAGTTGGGACCATCGATCCGTCCAAGCCTCCGGCACGTCCGCTGTCAAGCGCCGCGCGCCGTCCGGTTCGATTGCGATATGCAGGCGGAGGCTGTGCGGCCACAGCGCCGCGCCCAGCCGGTCGGGCCATTCCACGATCAACAGGCTGTCCATCAGATAGTCGCCCAGCGCCAGTTCCTCCGCTTCTTCCGCATCGTCGAGCCGGTAGAGATCGACATGGGCGACCGGCAGGCGCACTTCGGGTATGTCATAGGGCTGGACGATGGCGAAGCTGGGACTGGGCGCTTCGCTCTCCAGGCCCAGAGCCTCCAATATCCCGCGGGCGAGCGTCGTCTTGCCGGCGCCCAGCCCGCCTTCCAGCGCGATCACGTCGCCGATGCGGACATCCGCGGCGATCCGCCGGCCAAGATCGAGCATGGCCGCCTCGTCCGCCAGAAGCATGTCGGGTTCAGCCACGCGGCAACTCGATCACGACCATGGTTCCCTGCCCCTTTTCCGAGATGAGCTGCAACGTCCCGCCATGCGCCTGCGCCAGTTGCCGGGCGAGCGGCAGGCCGATGCCGGCCTTGCTGCCGGCCCGCGCCTGTTCCGCCCGCGCCACCGGATCGAAGATGGCGGCCTGCTGGGATGACGGGATGCCGGGGCCATTGTCCGAAATGACGATTCGCACACGGTCTATGCTACCATCGCCATGAAGCAGGATGCGGGCGCCCCGCCCGCAATATTGCAGTGCATTTTCCAGAAGATGGTCGATCGCCTGACCGATCCGGCGCGCATCGCCCTGCACGCTGCCCAGCGACGGTTCGATCTGGACGGCGAATGCCATGCCCTTGGCCGATGCTTCGGTGCGAAGCCGGTCGATGCTTGCATGGGCGACGGCGGCCAGATCGACCATCGTGCGCTCGATCGGCAGCGTCCCGGCCTCCCCCTGGGTCAGGTCCAGCACATTGTCGATCAGCATCGACAGGCGTCCGGTGCTTTGCAGGATGCCGTCGACATACTCCTTTGCCGACTCGCTCAGTTCGCCGGCATAGCCCGCGCTCATCATCTCGGCGAAACCCGCGATCGTGGTGAGCGGCGTGCGCAGTTCGTAGCTCATATTGGTGACGAAGGCGGTCTTGATCTTGTCCGCCTGTTCCAGCGCTTCGTTGCGGTCGCGCAGCACCTGCTCCACCCGGCGGCTGTCGGTCACGTCGAGCATGGTGAAGAGCGCATTGCCATCGGGCAGCGGAATGGCCGCAAATTCAAAGATCCGGCCGTCAGCGAAACCGACATGGCCGACGCGCTGCTTGCGCTCTATCGTGGCGGCGCGGACAAGTTCACGGACCAGGTTCGACTGTTGCGGCTTGGCCAGACGCGACTGCACTTCCCGCATCAGATCGTCGATCCGGGGATGCGTGCCCAGCATGTCCTCATTCGCGCCCCAGATGGTGCGGAAGCGGCTGTTCCACATTTGCAGGCGGCCGTCGGCCGAGAAGACGCCGATCGATTCGAACAGATTGTCGAAGGTCGCGGTGCGGACCCGCAGCAGCGTATCGCGCGCACTCGAGAGCTGAACCTGTTCCGTGCGATCCTCGAAGATCAGCAGCAGTCCGCCGTCCGGCAGGGGCTGAGCATAGACGCGCAGATGGGTGCCGTCCTGCAACAGCCAATTTTCTTCCAGCGGCTCGGGCGACAGGAACCAGTTGCGCCGTTCCCCCCGCCAGGCGGGAAAGTCGCGATGTTCCGGCAGGCGGCGGGCGTCGCGCATCTGGTCCAGCACGCGTTCGAACAGGGGCGCGTCGGCCAGCGCATCCTGGCGCAGCCCGAACAGGCTGATGAAGGGCTGGTTCCAGAAGCGCAATGTGCGATCGGAACCGAAGCGGGCGACACCGGCCGACAGACGGTCGAGCAGGTCGCGCTGGGCAGCCTCCAGCCGCCGATGTTCGACCCGCGCCTGCTCCAGTTCATGCTGGTCGACCGCATAGCCGGCGATGCCGGCCTCGCCCAGCGGCACGTCGACGACCCGCATGGTGCGGCGCTCGCCCCCGATGGTGGCGGGAACCATGCGCTCGACCGGTTCGTCGCGGGCCATGGCGTCGGCGGCGGCCGCTTCGGGCGGAACGCCGCCGACCGACTCGACCAGCTCAATCCCCTGCATGATGACGTCGCGCGCATCCTGCCCGTCGACGGCGCGGACATAGGCGCTGTTGACGAGGCTCAGCCGCAAGTCGGGGGTGCGATGCCACATGGGGAAAGGCGCTGCCTCGACCAGCCCCGCCAGCGCCTCCAGCGCGTCGCGCAACTGGTCGACCTGGGTCTTGAGCGCCTGAATCTCGGCCTGGCTGTCGGTCGCGTCGAAAATCCACAGAACGACGCCGCCGCTGGTCGCCAGGTCGGGGGCGGCCGGCGCGCCGCGCACCAGCAAAAGCCGCGACGAACCCAGCCCCCGCACCGGCAGGGCGAAGCTCTTGCCCGCGCGCTGCGCCGACGCGATCTCATGCGATAGAAGCGCGGCGTCCTCCGGCTCCAGTCCGCCATCGGGCGCGGTCAGTTCCGATACGAAGGTCGGCACGCGCGACTTGCCCAGCCATTTGGCAAGCCGGTCCGCGGCCTCCAGCCGTCCGTCGGGATGCACGATGATGGGCGCGGCCGGCGCCGACGCCAGCAGGACCGTCACCCGGTCCAGCTTGCCCTGCGCCTGCGTGCCTTCGCGGCGCATCCGCTGCCCGCTGGCCAGCGCCCAGATTGCGGCGCCTAGCCAGGCCGCCAGCACGACCCCGAATATGATGGCGGCGACGGGCGACAAGGACGTCATGCGCCTGCCCCCCCTTTTCGCCGAACCTGCCCGTCCCTGTTCATAATCGGCACCGACCTATCGCAAGTCGGGCGCAGCGGGAAGCGGGCGATGGAAAGATTTGCACTTCGTAACGGCGAAGCGCCAAGAAAAAAGGGGAAGGCGTTGCCGCCTTCCCCTTTTTTGCGCCGCCTCAGTAGCGGTAATGGTCCGGCTTGAACGGTCCTTCGACCGGAACGCCGATATAGTCGGCCTGCTTCTGGCTCAGCTTGCTGAGCTTCACGCCCAGCTTTTCGAGGTGCAGCGCGGCGACCTTCTCGTCCAGATGCTTGGGCAGCACATAGACTTCATTCTGATACTCGTCCGACTTGGTCCACAGCTCGATCTGGGCCAGCACCTGGTTGGTGAAGGACGAAGACATGACGAAGCTGGGGTGGCCGGTGGCGCAGCCCAGATTGACCAGGCGGCCCTTGGCCAGGACAATGATCTTCTTGCCGTCGGCGAATTCTACTTCGTCGACCTGCGGCTTGATCTCGGTCCACTTGAGGTTGTTGAGCGCCGCGATCTGGATCTCGCTGTCGAAATGGCCGATGTTGCAGACGATCGCCATATTCTTCATCTCGCGCATATGGTCGAGCGTGATGACGTCGGCATTGCCGGTGGCGGTGACGAAGATGTCGGCGCGCTTGGCGGCTTCTTCCATGGTCACGACCTCATAGCCTTCCATCGCGGCCTGAAGCGCGCAGATGGGATCGACTTCGGTCACGAGCACGCGGGCGCCGCCGTTGCGGAGCGAGGCGGCCGAGCCCTTGCCGACGTCACCGAAGCCAGCGACGCAGGCGACCTTGCCGGCCAGCATGACGTCGGTGGCGCGACGGATGGCGTCGACCAGCGATTCCTTGCAGCCATAGAGATTGTCGAACTTCGACTTGGTGACGCTGTCGTTCACGTTGATCGCCGGGAAAGGCAGCTTGCCCTTCTTGGCGAGTTCATAAAGGCGGTGGACGCCGGTGGTGGTTTCTTCCGACACGCCCTTGATGGCGGCGACGGTCTGGGTCAGATAGCCGGGACGCTCGGCCAGGAAGCGCTTCAGCGTGGCGACGAAGATTTCCTCTTCCTCGTTGGTCGGGGCGAACAATTCTTCCCCGGCCTCGACCCGCGCGCCCCACAGGGCGAACATGGTGGCGTCGCCGCCATCGTCCAGGATCATGTTGCAGGTCGTGTCACCCCAGTCGAAGATGCGGATGACATAGTCCCAATATTCTTCCAGCGTCTCGCCCTTGACGGCGAAGACGGGGATGCCGCGCGCGGCGATGGCGGCGGCGGCATGGTCCTGGGTCGAGAAGATGTTGCACGAGGCCCAGCGGATTTCCGCGCCCAGGTCCGCCAGAGTCTCGATGAGGACGGCGGTCTGGATGGTCATGTGCAGCGAGCCGGTGATGCGCGCGCCCTTGAGCGGCTGCGCCGCGCCGAATTCGGCGCGCAGGGCCATCAGGCCCGGCATTTCGGTTTCGGCGATCTCGATCTCCTTGCGACCAAAGCCGGCAAGGGCGATGTCGGCGATCACATAATCCTGCGCCTGGGTGGCGGGTGCGGTGGCCACGAGCGTGTCTCCGTTAGCTTAGAATGTGCCAAGCCGCCGGTGGAACCCAAGCGGCGGCGATGGTCGGGCTTTACCAATCGTCACGCGCAATGGCAACTCAATATAAAGTTTTCTTTATGTATGCTTCCATCGCTCGAAAGGCCGGGTTTCCGTCGGTCCGATAAAAGATCGAAGATCACTCCATGCCGTGAACAGAAGGTCAGGCGGACCCGGCGCCGCTCACAAGATGAGTCGAATCGACCCCCGCCGCCGCGAACGACGCTGCCCATTTGCGGCGCGCCGGCGTGTCGAACAGCAGTTCCGGATCGCCATCGGCCAGGAACCAGCTTTCGCCGGTCAGTTCCTCTTCCAACTGCCCCGCCCCCCAGCCCGCATAGCCAAGGGCGATCAGATAGCGGCTGGGGCCGCGCCCCTGCGCGATCGCCTTCAAGATATCGAGCGACCCGGAAAGGCCCCATTGGTTGGCGACGACGACCATGTCCTGACCGCCCCAGTCAAGCGAATGCAGCACGAAACCGCGACGCGGCTCCACCGGCCCGCCGCGCAGCACCGGCACGTCGGGCACCTGACTGCTGTCAATGTCGAAACTTTCGAGCAACTCGCGAAAACTCACGCCCTCCAACTCTTCGCCGACGGCGATGCCCAAGGCGCCCTGCGCATCATGAACGCACAGGGCGATGACCGAATGATCGAACCGCATGTCCTGCATACCGGGAAGGGCGAGCAGGAAATGTCCGCCAAAGAAGCGCGCGTCTGTCATGGGAGGAATATAGACCGCCACGACGCCTTGCCAAGAACGGGCGACCGCAATGACGGGGCGCCGCGACATATTCCGCCACCCGCGTCTTGACAGCCGGCCCATCAGGCCCGACCTCCCGCGCGCCACAGGCCAGGAGACAAGTCATGACCATTTCCAAGGGCGATCGCCTTCCCAGCACGACCTTCACCAAGATGACCGAGAATGGCCCCGAAGCCGTTCCGTCCGACGATTATTTCGCGGGCAAGACCGTCGCCATCTTCTCGGTGCCCGGCGCCTTCACCCCGACCTGCTCGGCCAAGCATCTGCCCGGCTTCATCGACAAGGCCGACGCGCTCAAGGCCAAGGGCGTCGACGAGATCGCCTGTACCGCCGTCAATGACGCCTTCGTCATGGGCGCATGGGGTAAATCGGCCGGCGCCGAGGGCAAGATCACGATGCTCGCCGACGGCAATGGCGACTTCGCGCAGGCCGTGGGCCTGACCATGGACGGCAGCAAGTTCGGCCTGGGGCAGCGCGGCCAGCGCTTCTCGATGATCGTCAAGGACGGTGTCATCGCCGAACTCAATGTCGAGGCGCCGGGCGACTTCAAGGTCTCTTCGGCCGAGCATATGCTCGAACAGCTCTGATCGTTCGTCGCGCGCCGGAGCCATTATCCGGCGCGCGCGCGTTTCAGCGTCTTCCTTCCGTCATGCAAAGACGGTAACAGGGGGCGATGACACAAAGCATCGGCAGCGCGACGGTCGCGCAACTCGACCATATCTATCGGACATCCATCGAAACTCTGCGCGACGCCATGCGGGCCTATGCCCGCGACGGCAGCATCCCGCCGCCTGAGGCGCGCATCGACCGCCGCTTCTGTTATCCCGAACTGCGCATCACCCATCACAGCGACAGCGACGCGCCGCCGCCCGGACGGTCCTTCGCCCGCCTGTCGAAGCCTGGTCGCTATGTGACCACGGTGACGCGGCCGGAGATGTTCGCCGACTATCTGGCCGAGCAGATCGACCTGCTGGTCCGCGACTATGGCGTGGAGGTCGAGGCGGGCCTGAGCGACCAGCAAATCCCCTTCCCCTATGTGCTGGATGGTCTGGACATCAGCGCCCTGGACGGCACGCCGCCGACCGAATTGGCGCGCTATTTTCCGGCGACCGAACTGGCGGAGATCGGCGACGAGATCGCCGACGGCCTGTTCATGCCGGATGCGGACGGCGACCGCCCGCTCGCGCTGTTCGACGGGTTGCGCACCGATTTCTCGCTGGCGCGCCTGAAACATTATACCGGCACGCCCGCCGAGCATGTCCAGCGCTATATCCTGTTCACCAACTATCATCGCTATGTCGACGAGTTCGTGGCCTGGGCCTGCGCGGAGTTGCAGCGCGAAGGGAGCCGCTTCACCGCCCTATCGGGAGCCGGCGGCGTCTATGTGACGCCCGAAACGGCCGACCCGGCGGGGATGATCGCCGACAGCGCCTGGCGCAAGCACCAGATGCCGGCCTATCACCTGATCGCGCCCGATCGCAGCGGCATCACCCTGGTCAATATCGGCGTCGGCCCGGCCAATGCCAAGACGATCTGCGACCATCTGGCGGTCGTCCGTCCCGAAGCATGGCTGATGATCGGTCATTGCGGCGGCCTGCGGCCGAGCCAGCGGATTGGCGACTATGTGCTGGCCCATGCCTATCTGCGCGACGACAAGGTGCTGGACGAGATGCTGCCGCCCGAAATCCCGGTGCCGGCCATCGCCGAGGTGCAGGTTGCGATGGCGACGGCCGCAGAATCCATATTGGGCGGCAATAATCCCGAGGATTTCAGGCGCCGCCTGCGCACCGGAACGGTGGTGACGACCGACGACCGCAACTGGGAACTGCGCTATTCCAGTTCCGCCCTGCGCTTCAGCCTGTCGCGCGCGGTCGGGATCGACATGGAATCGGCGACGATCGCGGCGCAGGGCTATCGTTTCCGCGTGCCCTACGGCACTTTGCTGTGCGTTTCGGACAAGCCGATCCACGGCGAACTAAAGCTGCCGGGACAGGCCAACCGCTTCTATGAGGAGGCGATTGCGGGCCATCTGCGCGTCGGCCTGATGACCTGCGAACTGCTGCGTCAGGAAGGTGCGAAGCTGCACAGCCGCAAGCTGCGCGCCTTCAACGAGCCGCCGTTCCGTTGACCGAACACCGGGTCAGGCCGCGGATCGCGCGATTCTGACCCGGTTCTTCCCAGCCTTCTTCGCCGCATAGAGGGCGTCGTCGGCACGCGCGACCATATCCTCAAGCCGACTGTCGCTTTCCAGCAGTTCCGCGACGCCGAAGCTGGCATTGAGCCGCACGTCGGGAACGCGCGGTAACAGCAGGTGGCTGGTTTCGGCGCGCACCCGCTCCATGACCTCCGCCGCCATCGCGGCATCGCTGTCGTGCAGCAGCAGGCCAAATTCGTCGCCGCCCATGCGTCCGACAATGTCGCCCCTGCGCACCGCGAGCGTCAGCAGCCGGGCAAAGCCGTGAAGCGCCTGGTCGCCAGCGATATGGCCATGGCTGTCATTGAGCAGCTTGAACCCGTCCAGATCGCAGACCACCAGTGCAAGCGGACGAGCGTGACGGCGCGCCTGCGCCATGGCGCGTCCGGCCGCCTCATCCAGACCACGACGGTTGAGCACCTCGGTCAGGGGATCATGCCGCATCTGCCGGCGCAGTTGCTGTGCCAGATCGCCCGCGACGACCAGCACGGCCGCCACCCCCGTCCCGACATAGATTGAGGGCATGAACAGGCTGAGGATCGCGCGATACAATTCCTTGCCCTCATCAGGCCCCTGGATGAGGACAGCCGATCCCGCCAACGCCATCTGGGCAAGGGCAAAGGCGACCAGCAATGCGAAAAAGGCGAGTTCGGGCGAGGTGAAGCGCCTGTCCCTGGGCCAGAGCGACATCGCGCTGATCGCCATCAGAACGCTGACATAAGCGGGGATGATCATGCCCTGCATCGCCTGGCTGCCCAGGGGCGAAACGGCGATGCCGGTCGCCACGATAGCGACAAGCGCCGGAACCGCGAACAGCCGGACAGACGCGATATGGCCCGACCGCTGCCGGATGCCTATCGCCAGCAGCGTGGCGCTGCTCACCAGCCCGACGCCGGCAAGGATGAACAGGGGGCGGTTCTGGAGAAAATAACCACCGGCATTGGCCAGCCATTGCAGCACAGCCACGACGTAGGATGCGGTCCAGGTGAGCACATGCTTCTGGCGCCCGAAGTGCAGCCAGGCGACCGCCATGGCGATGGCCATGACGACGCTCGTACCGAACAGCAGGGAGAGGACAACGGCCGACACACTCATGTATCAGCCGTTTACCAAGATTTACTGGCCGTTACCAGCCACAGGACTTGCCTTTATTTTGCGTAATCAACCACTTTTGCAGAGGCGCGAAGTAATTGACCAGCGCCTTGCCCGACATTTCACGGCTGCCGGTGAACGCCTGCAACGCATCCGGCCATGGTTTTGACGCGCCCATTTCCAGCATGGCGTTAAGTTTCGCGCCTACTGCCTTGTTTCCATAGAAGGAGCAGCGATGCAGCGGCCCTTTCCAGCCCGCCTGCTTGCACGCCGCTTCATAGAATTGGAACTGGAGCACGCGGGCCAGGAAATAGCGCGTATAGGGCGTGTTGCCGGGAATATGATATTTGCCGCCGGCGTCGAACTTCGTTTCGTCGCGGGCAACGGGCGGGACGATGCCCTGATATTTCAGACGCAGGTCAGTCCAGCTCTTTTCATACTGGCTTTCCGGGATCGACCCGTCGAACACGCCCCAGCGCCATTTGTCGATCAGCAGGCCAAAAGGCAGGAAGGCGACCTTGTCCATCGCCTGACGCAGCAGCAGGCCCAGATCCTTGTCCGTCCCCGGCACCTTGGCCGGATCGAGCAGGTCGATCTTCACCAGATAGTCGGGCGTGATCGACAGGGCGACGAAATCGCCGATCGCTTCATGGAAGCCGTCATTGGCGCCATCGAGATAAAGCGGCTTCTGTATCTGGTAGGCGCGCTGGTAATAATTATGGCCAAGTTCATGATGGATGGTGACGAAATCATCGCCATTGACCTTCGTGCACATCTTGATGCGGATGTCGTTCTTATTGTCCAGATCCCAGGCGGAGGCGTGGCACACCACCTCGCGGTCGCGGGGCTTCACGATCTGCGAACGATCCCAGAAGCTCTGCGGCAAAGCCGTGAAACCGAGCGAACTGTAGAAGCCCTCGCCGGCCTTCACCATCTTGACGGGATCATAATTTTTGGCCTTGAGCAGATCGGTGACGTCATAGCCCAGGTCGCCCGCCCCCTGCGGCGCCACGACCTCATAGATATTGCCCCATTCCTGCGCCCACATATTGCCGAGCAGGTCGGCGCGGATCGGTCCGGTCGCGGGCTGCACCGCATCGCCATATTTCTCGTTCAATTTGGTGCGGGTGTAGCAATGCAGCTCGTCATAAAGCGGCTTCACTTCCGCCCAGATCCTGTCGGTCAGCTTGGCGAAGTCATCGGCGGGCATGTCATATTTGGATCGCCACATCGCGCCGGTGTCGGCAAAGCCCAACTCCTTGGCCCCGGCATTGGCGATGCTTACCAGCCTGGCATAATCCTGCCGCATCGGCGCGCCGACATTGTCATGCCAGCTAACCCACATTTCCTTCAGCTCTTCGGGGTTCCGGTTCTCCCCCATCTGCTCTTCGATGTCGCTGCCGTTGATCGGCTGCCCCCTGAGCGTCCCCTTGCCCTTGCCATAGGCGGACTGGAGCTTGGTCGCGAGGTCGTTCAGTTCCTCCGCTGCGCCCGGCGTCGTCGGCGCGGGCAGCGTCAGCGCGGTGCGCAGCAGCGTCAGGCGACGTCTGGTTTCTTCGCTCAGGCCCGGCGCGGTCGCGAACTTTGCCGCTTCCAGCGCATAATCGACGCGCATTTTTGTATCGATCGCGCCGAAATAGGAGGCGATCGCGTCGGTATCGTCGGTGATATAGGTCGCGTTGATCCACGCCGCCCGACCGCTGACGATCGACTGGTCGAACAGGCTCTTTTCGGCTTTGGTCAGGAAAGCCTCGGCATCGGCAGCGGTAGGCGCAGCGCCGGAATCTGTGGACGCCGCCTGCTGCGCCAGCACCGGCGAAGCAACGAGAGCGGCCGCAAGAGCGGCCAGCGAGAGTGCGATTTTCATGGGGTTCCCCTTATCGGTTATAAGGGGAAGGTGGCTTGGTCCGGCGATACAGTCAAGCGGTCAGGAAGTCGACCATGGCCTGCCCCAGCTCCTTGCGGGTCACGGCATTCATGTGATTGCCGGGAACCTCGACATAGCGGCCGTTGGGCAGCACATCGATCAGTTCCTGCGCACTGCCATTATCCCGGTCGTCCGCGCCGCAGATCACTTCGACCGGCTGTTGAATACCGGCGATCGTCGCTTCATCCGTGTCGACGAACGTGTTGAGAATATGGAGCATCGCCACCGGATCGCCCTTGGTGGTCTTGAGGAAGGCTTCGGTCATCCATTCCGAGGTGCCGCGCTCGAACGTGCCGAGATTGGTGAGGACATTCTTGTAATAGCCGCCCTTGTCGAGCGTCTTGACCAGGCCGCTGAGGCCCATGCCCGCCAGAATCACGCGCCGCGGCGTCGCGCCGCGCGCCAGCATCCGCACCGTGGTCCGCGCGCCCAGCGAATAGCCGCCCAGATCATAGTCGGTCAGGCCCATCTGTTCGACCAGCGCCAGATTATCGTCGGTCAGCGCGTCGGGCGGATAGGCCGCGACGTCATGCGGCTTGGCGCTTTCGCCATGGCCGCGCAGGTCGGGCAGGATCAGGCGGAATCCCGCCTCCACCAGCTTGGCGGCATGACCGTAGCGAATCCAGTTGGTGAAGGCGTTGGAGAAATAGCCGTGGATCAGGACCAGGTCGCGCCCCTCTCCCACGACATGCACCGCGATCGGCAGCCCGTCCCGCCCCTTGATGTCATGGCGTTCGATCTGGAGGTCGGTCATCGGGGGTATTCCTTATCGGGCGGGTCTTATCGGGCGGGGACGGCTTGCCGATATGGCGTCAGCCCTTGCGGCGCAAGAGTGCGATGACGGCGAGCACGCTGCCGACCTGGGCGATGGCCATGTCCTTCTGCGCATCCCAGACGTCACCCTGCTGGCCGTTATAATAGTCGGCCGTCTCGCCCGCCACGACGATAGTGAGCAGCCATTCGAAGATTTCGTAGAGCGCGCTGCCCAGGCCGATGGCGGCGAAGGCGAAGCTCAGGCTCCAGCGCCAGGACAGTCCGCCATGACGTCGCGCGCTCTCGGCTATCGGCAGCGTCAGCAGCGCGCCGAAAGCGAAATGGACCAGCCGGTCATAGCCGTTGCGCTTCATGCCGAAAATGCTGGAGATATCATGCCCACTGATCGCCCGCGCCCAGTCGTCATAGGGCACATAGCTATAGATCCAGCGCGCGCCCAGCGTGTGGAGCAGCAGGAGCAGCCAGATGCAGGCGACGGCGGATGTGGAGAGCGGCCAGCGCCGCAGCAACCATGGGGCCGCGACGATCAGGAGAAGCGTCGGCCCATGCTGGAGCGGCGCGAGATCGGGATAGGGCTGTGCAATGTTGGCGAGGCCGACCGCCACCAGCAGCAACGCGATCATCCGGCGCTGCGCGAGCGGAAGGGCTTTCCACATCGCGACGGCGCCGGAGATCATAGGGGCGACTTAGCCCTTTTTAAGGTGACGGCGGCCCAGCAGTTCTGCGATCTGCACCGCATTCAGCGCCGCGCCCTTGCGCAGATTGTCGCTGACGCACCAGAGCGAGAGGCCATTGTCGACGGTCGAATCCTCACGCACGCGGCTGATGAAGGTCGCATAATCGCCGACGCATTCGACCGGGGTGACGTAACCGCCGTCCTCGCGCTTGTCGACGAGCATCACGCCGGGCGCTTCGCGCAGGATATCCTGGGCTTCCTTGGCCGAAATCTCGTTCTCGAATTCGATGTTCAGCGCTTCGGAGTGGCCGACGAACACGGGCACGCGCACGCAGGTCGCCGTGACCTTGACCTTGGAATCGAGGATCTTCTTGGTTTCCGCCACCATCTTCCATTCTTCCTTGGTCGAGCCATCGTCCAGGAAGACGTCAATGTGCGGGATCACGTTGAAGGCGATCTGCTTGGTGAACTTTTTCGGTTCGGCGGGATCGCCGACGAAGATGTTGCGCGACTGTTCGAACAGCTCGTCCATGCCCGCCTTGCCCGCGCCGGACACCGACTGGTAGGTGGCCACGACGACACGCTTGATCTTCGCGGCGTCATGCAGGGGCTTCAGCGCCACGACCATCTGCGCGGTCGAGCAGTTCGGATTCGCGATGATGTTCTTCTTCACATAGCCGTCGATCGCGTCCGGGTTCACTTCGGGCACGACCAGGGGCACGTCGGGGTCCATGCGATAGAGCGACGAATTGTCGATCACCACGCAGCCGGCCGCCGCCGCCTTGGGCGCATATTCGGCCGTCGGGCCGCTGCCCGCAGCGAACAGGGCGATGTCCCAGCCGCTGAAGTCGAAATGTTCAATATTCTTGCATTTGAGGGTCTTGCCGGTGTCGCCGAAATCGACATCGGTGCCATGCGACCGGGCGGAGGCGACCGCTGCGATCTCGTCAATAGGGAACTCGCGTTCGGCGAGAATGGTCAGCATCTCGCGGCCCACATTACCGGTGGCACCAACGACGACGACCTTGTAACCCATGACTGAACTCTCCACTCATATGCAATGTTGCGGAGTGCGCGCCATAGCGATACTGCGGCGTTTGTCCAGAAAGAAGGGCTTGTTCACCCGATAGCGCGCAAATTGTCGATCCACCGCAACAACCCTCTCCCTCTTCCTCTCCTGTCACCGGATTTTATGTTGATGCAGTCAAAGCCGCTGCCGCCTTTGCCCCAGCGCTGGTTCCACAGTTTCGAATTTCCCGATGGCGAATGTGTCGACGGCATAAAGCCGCTGGAGTCGCTGCGCGAGGAAGCCGACCAGGTTTTCAGTGTGCCGATGACTGGCAGGCGGGTGCTGGATATCGGCGCCTGGGACGGCTTCTTTTCCTTCGAGGCCGAACGGCGCGGCGCGGCCCAGGTGCTGGCCACCGACCATTTCTGCTGGTCGGGCGATGGATGGGCCGACAGGAGCGGATTCGACCATGCCCATGCCCGTTTCGAGTCGAAGGTGCGCTCGCTCGACTTGGACGTCGCGGACCATCGCGTGGAGGAATTGGGGCAGTTCGATACCGTGCTGCTGCTGGGCGTGCTCTACCATGTGACGGACCCCTATCGCACGCTGGAAGCGGCGGCGGCGATGAGCCGGGACCATCTGGTCATCGAAACGGTCACGGCGCTACGGCACGAGCCGGTGCCCGCCATGCGCCTGTTCACCGAGTTGGAACTGGACCGCGATTCCACCAATTTCTGGGCGCCCAATATATTGGCCCTGCGTGAAATGTGCCGGCGCTTCGGTTATTCGCGCTTCCAGGTTCTGCCGGAATCACTGGACAATCAGGGCTGGCGCAAATGGGCCATGCCCTTCCGCAAGAAGGATCGCTATCGCCGGGCGATCTTCCACGCCTGGCGATAGCATAGGGGTCAATCGGCGGCGGGACCGCCCGCGTGTTTCGCAAGGAAATCCTCGATCGTCCGCCACAGATGCACGCTGAGGCCCGGCCCGCCTACGCGGTGGGTTTGGCCAGGATAGGCCATCATCTCGAACGGTATGGCGGCACCCTGCATCTTCGCCATCAGCGCGGTCGCATTGTCGAACACGACATTGTCGTCCGACATACCATGGACCAGCAGCAGCGGATCGCTGATCTTCACCGACTCGTCCACCGCGCCGGACGCCGGATAGGCGCTCGGATTATCCTGCGGTCGGCCGAGATAGCGTTCGGTATAATGGGTGTCGTAGAGTTGCCATTTGGTCACGGGCGCGCCCGCCACCGCGGCGGCAAAGACGCCCGGCGCCTTTTCCAGCAGCTTCAGCGACATATAGCCGCCATAGGACCAGCCATAGGTCGCAATCCGGTTCGGATCGACAAAGGGCTGGGCCTTGAGCCACTCGACGCCCTTCAACTGATCCTCGACCTCCACCGTGCCCATGGCGCGGTAGAGATGATCCTCGAACGCCTTGCCGCGATCGGGCGTGCCGCGATTGTCGATGGCGAAGACGATCCAGCCGCGATCGACCAGATATTGGTTGAGCGCGCCGCTCCATATATTCGTGACCTGCCGTCCGCCACCGGGACCGCCATAGTGGATCATGAAGACGGGGTAGCGCTTCCCGGCTTCCAGCGGCGGGGTCATGATCTTGGTATAGAGCGTCGTGCCGTCCGCCGCCTTCACCGTGCCGAAAACCGTCTTCACATGGCTGGCGACATAGGGCGCATAGGGATGGTTGCCCGTCAGCGCATTTTCCGACAGCCACTGCAACTGCTTGCCGCTGTTGTCGGCCAGATAGACCTGCTTGGGCTGGTCGCTGTTCTGGCGCGTGACAACGATCCGGTTCGCCGCATCGTCCATCACGGCATCGTTCCACCAGCCCTTCCGGGTCAGCGCCTGCGCCTGCCCCGGTTTGCCCAGCGGCGCAACATAGAGTTGCTGCTCCAGCTGCGTTTCACGATTGCCCGTGAAATAGACGAGGCTCTTGCTCTCATCAACGCCGATGACATCGCGCACTTCCCAGTCGCCGCTGGTGAGCGCGGTCCATTTTCTGCCGTTCACGCGGTAGAGATGGCCATGTCCGGTCTTCTCCGACCACCAGAGGAAGCTGCCGTCCCGAAGGGCATGGAAATTATTCGAAAGGTTGATCCAACTCTTCGCCGTCTCGGTCAACGCCACCTTCGTCTTGCCGGTCGCTGGATCGACGGCGAGCAGGTCGAGGCGCTTCTGGTCGCGGCTCTCGCGCTGGACGTAGAGGATCTTGCCATCCTTCGACCAGTCGACGCGGGCGAGGTAGATGTCCTTCTCCGCGCCGAGGTCGACCTTCACCTCGCCGGACCCGTCGGGCTTCATGATGTAGAGGTCGACGATGGCGTTGGGCGTGCCGGCGGCGGGGTAGCGCTGCTGGTAGACCTTGGTCCCCTCCCCGCCGATCGCGGTGCGGGTGACGATGCCGACCGGGCTTTCATCGACCCGCGCCACGGCGATGCGGCTGTCGTCGGGCGACCACCAATAGCCGGTGCGACGGTCCATTTCCTCCTGCGCGACAAATTCCGCCACACCCCAGGCGACCGTGTCGCTGGCGTCCTGCGTCACCTGCCGTTCTTGGCCGCCGATGGGCTGAACGAAAAGGTTGCCGCCGCGCACGAAGGACACGAAGCCCCCCTTGGGGCTGACCACGCCGTTCAGTTCTCCATCCGGCGTGTCGGTCAGCCGCGTGACCTTCCCGTCCAGACCGGCGAGATAGAGGTCGCCGTCGACGGGCACCAATATGGTCTTGCCATCGGGCGACCAGTCATAGCTGGTGATGCCGGTGCTGCCCGCAACGGAGCGGTCGCGCTCGCGCTGCATCTTTTCCGCTTCGCTGAGTTCCGCGCCGCTGCCGGTCTTCTTCGAATCGACCAGCATCCGTTCGGCGCCGGTCCGGCTGTCGATCGCCCAGAGGTCGAGCCGCTCCTTCTCATCCACGCGAGGCTTAAGCAATGTCACCAGCGACCCGTCGGGTGAAAGTTTCAGTGCGCGCGGTTGTGGACCGGCAAGATCAGGGCTGGCGAAGACGCGCTCCAGCGTCAGCTTTTCCTGGGCATGAACGGGGAAGGTGGAGATCAGCAGCAACGCGCCAAGGGCCGCGCTGCTTTTCAGATAGGGGGGCATGTATATCCTTTCCGGTCGGCGCGCGAACGCACCGCTTCATGGCGCGCAGGCTTAGCGCGTGGCGACGGAAAAGATCAATGTCGGGAAATAATCTGTCCTGCCATGACCGGAAAGCCATGGTGGGCGCGACAGGGATTGAACCTGTGACCCCACCCGTGTGAAGGGTGTGCTCTACCGCTGAGCTACGCGCCCCTGTAAGGAGGAGGCGGCCTTTGGCATCGGCAACGCGCCCTGTCAACACGTCTCCATCGATTTGATGCAAATTGCTTTCCCGCTCCCCCGATTGGCGCTTATACACGCGGGTCAAAGTTCAGGAGTATAGCCTCTATGCGTCAAACCCTTGCCCTGCTGATCGGCAGCCTGCTGCTCACGGCCCTTGCCGCCTGCAATACGGTGCAGGGTGTCGGCCGGGATATCGAATCGGTGGGTCGTGCCGGAAAGGATGCGATAGACTAAGGAGAACGCTCCCTCTTCCCTGCTATTGAAGGATGCGGCCGATGGCGGTCGCATTCTTGCGCAGCCGGACCCCGTCGCAATCCGGTTCGCCGCAATCGCACGTCTCTATGGTGTAGCGCACACCGCACATGACCAGCACGTCCTGATCGAACGAGTAATTGGAAATACCCGCGCGCTCGACCTTTTCCTGTGCTCTGGCCTTGAGAGACATATTTACTCCTTCCGGTCCGCAATCATTCGTTGTGCAATGCACAATGTCAATCGACCGAAATTTGTTCCTGCCCGATTTGTAAGAATATTGTCGCGCAAATGACACGTTCTGACGTGTACGAAAGCGTGACTTGCATGGCGCCTTACCGCGTCCCATATGCCGCGCCATGAATGACCAACGCAGCTCCACCATGCCCGTCTGGCATGGCACCACCATCATGTCCGTCCGCAAGAATGGCAAGGTTGTCGTCGCCGGCGACGGCCAGGTTTCCATGGGCCAGACGGTGATGAAGCCCAATGCCCGCAAGGTTCGCCGCCTGCATGACGGGTCGGTGATCGGCGGTTTCGCTGGCGCCACCGCCGACGCCTTCACCCTGTTCGAGCGGCTCGAAGCGAAGCTGGAACGCCATAATGGCCAGTTGATGCGCGCCGCGGTGGAACTGGCCAAGGACTGGCGCACCGACAAATATCTGCGCAATCTGGAAGCGATGATGATCGTGGCGGACAAGGATGTGACCCTGATCCTGACCGGCAATGGCGACGTGCTGGAGCCGTTGGGCGGAGTCGCCGCGATCGGTTCGGGCGGCAACTTCGCCCTCGCCGCCGCCCGCGCGCTGGTGGAATATGAAGAGGATGCCGAAACCCTCGCCCGCAAGGCGATGGGCGTCGCGGCGGACATCTGCGTCTACACCAACGATCAGCTCACCATCGAAACGCTCGAGAGCGCCAACTAAAATCCCCCTCCCGCTTGCGGGAGAGGTTAGGGGAGGGCCTGTTATGGCGCTCCTTCACATACCCTCCCCCGACCCCTCCCTGAAGGGAGGGGAGAAGGACTGACATGAACGACAATCTGACCCCCAAAGCCATCGTCGCCGCGCTCGACGCGCATATCATCGGCCAGCAGGACGCCAAGCGCGCCGTCGCCGTTGCGTTGCGCAATCGCTGGCGTCGCCAACGCCTGTCCGCCGACCTGCGCGATGAGGTGACGCCGAAGAATATTCTGATGATCGGCCCCACGGGCTGCGGCAAGACCGAGATCAGCCGCCGCCTCGCCAAGCTGGCCGATGCCCCCTTCGTCAAGGTGGAAGCCACCAAGTTCACCGAGGTCGGCTATGTCGGCCGCGACGTCGAGCAGATCGTCCGCGACCTGGTCGAGGAAGCGGTGCGGCTGGAGAAGGACCGCCGCCGGGAGGCCGTGCGCGAAGCCGCGTCGGAAGCGGCGATGGCTCGCCTGCTCGATGCGCTGACCGGCAAGGAAGCGAGCGAGGCGACCCGCCTCTCCTTCCGCCAGAAGATCGAAAACGACCAGATGAACGAGGTCGAGGTCGAAGTGGAGGTCGCCGATAGCCCCTCCATGCCGATGGAGATCCCCGGCATGGGCGGCCAGGTGGGCATGATCAACCTTTCCGACATGATGTCCAAGGCGTTCGGCCAGACCCAGAAGAAGCGCCGCAAGATGCGCGTCGCCGACGCCTGGGACAAGCTGGTCGAGGAAGAGCAGGACAAGCGCCTGGATCAGGACGACGTCGCCCGCGTCGCCATCACCAGCGCCGAGCAGAACGGTATCGTCTTCCTCGACGAGATCGACAAGATCGCCGTCAGCGACGTGCGCGGCGGTTCCGTCAGCCGCGAGGGCGTGCAGCGCGACCTGCTGCCACTGATCGAGGGGACGACCGTCTCGACCAAATATGGCCCGCTCAAGACCGACCATATCCTCTTCATCGCGTCGGGCGCCTTTCACGTCGCCAAGCCCAGCGATCTGCTGCCCGAATTGCAGGGGCGCCTGCCGATCCGCGTCGAACTGAAGGCGCTGACCGAAGAGGATTTCGTCGCGATCCTGTCCGACACCAAGGCCAGCCTGGTGGCGCAATATCGCGCGCTGTTGGCGACCGAGGAAGTGACGATCGACCTGACGCCCGAGGGCATTCGCGCGGTCGCGAAGATCGCCGCCGAGGTGAATAGCGAGATCGAGAATATCGGCGCTCGCCGCCTGCAGACGGTGATGGAAAAGCTGCTGGAGGATGTGAGCTTCGAGGCGGAGGATCGTCGCGGCGAGACGCTGGTGATCGACCAGGCCTATGTCGACAGGCAGTTGTCGGCGGTGGCCCGCGACACCGATCTCAGCAAATATGTGCTGTAACTGAAACGCCGTTGGTGCCGGGCGTGGCAGAGATGCGCATCTCTACCACAGCCGGCACCTATTAAACTTACTAATAGGCGCGCGCCACCAGCACGCGCTCGACCGCCGGCTCGCCGGTGAAGATGCACGCGCCGTCGGCGGCTGCCCCGTCCAACGGCACGTTACGCAGGGTCAGCTTTTCGCCCTTCAGCCATGCGACCACCTTCTCCAGCGCCGCGCCGGTCGGCTTGGCCCACTGCACCAGCGCCCAGCCCGGCTTCGCGCTGGCGTTGAAATAGGCCTTTAGCGCGTCAAGATCGGCGATGCTGTGGTCGATATTGCCGTGCAAACGCGCTTTCGCATCGGCGAACAGCGACGCTTGAATATCTTCCAGCATCGCGACGGCACCGGCGACGAAATCGCCCCTGGGAACGATGGCGCTGTCGAGCTTGCCGTCCTCGCGATAAAGCCGGTCGCGGCGGATGACCGAGACATTGCCGCCGGCGACATCGCGCCCGCCGACTTCGATCACGATCGGCGCGCCCTTCTTGATCCAGCCCCAACGCTTGGTCGCCGCCTTGGCAGGGCGCTTGTCGAGCAGTGCGCGCACCGGCTCGCGGAAGGCGTCCAGCCCATTCAACGTCGCGACCAGTTCGCCGCAATAATCCAGGATTGCCGCGTCCTCGTCCGTATCGCGCAGCATAGGCACGATGACGATCTGATGGGGTGCGACACGCGGTGGCACGCGCAGCCCATCGTCATCGCCATGGACCATGATGATGGCGCCGATCATCCGCGTGGTCATGCCCCAACTGGTCGTCTGCGCCAGTTCCTGAACACCTTCGGCATTTTGAAACTTGATATTCTGCGCCTTGCTGAAGGTCGTGCCCAGAAAATGCGACGTGGCCGATTGCAGGGCCTTGCCGTCCTGCATCATCGCCTCGATCGAATAGGTGCCCACCGCGCCGGGGAAGCGCTCATTCTCGGTCTTCTGACCGGCGATCACCGGCAGGCCCGCGCAATCCTCGGCAAAGCTGCGATAGACTTCGAGCATCTTCATCGTTTCTTCCATCGCCTCATCGATGGTGGCGTGCGCCGTATGCCCTTCCTGCCAGAGAAACTCGCTGGTGCGCAGGAACATGCGGGTGCGCATTTCCCAGCGGACCACATTGGCCCACTGGTTGATCAGCACCGGCAGGTCGCGCCAGCTCTGGACCCAGCGGCTGAACGCAGCGCCAATCACCGTTTCGGACGTCGGACGCACGACCAGCGGTTCTTCCAGCTTCGCCTCGGGATCGGGCACCATCCTGCCGTCCTTGTGGATCAGGCGATGATGGGTGACGACCGCCATTTCCTTGGCGAAACCGTCCACATGCTCGGCTTCCTTCTCGAAATAGGAAAGCGGGATGAACAGCGGGAAATAGCAATTTTCATGGCCGGTCTGCTTGATCCGGGCGTCGAGCAGGGTCTGGATACGTTCCCAGATGCCATAGCCCCAGGGCCGGATGACCATGCAGCCGCGCACGCCGCTTTCCTCGGCCATGTCGGCCTCCGAAATGACAGCCTGATACCAGGCGGCGAAATCCTGTTCGCGGGTAACGGAAAGGGCATGCTTCACGTGGGCGGACCTTGGCTAGTCGAAAAAGAAGAATGGCGCGCCATAGGCCAGACGCGCCATGCCTGTCGACCCCTTCGAACGCGGGATATCAGCGCTGGTCGGCCAGCGCGCCCATGCGCTCCAGCCGATCAGCCTTCGCCATGACAGATCATCAGCTCAGCTTGTCGATCTTCGCATTGAGCGCGGCGAGCTGGGCCTTGAGATCCTTGATCTCGTCATCCTTGCTGCCTTCCGACGTTGGCGCAGGAGGCGGCGGAGTCATGCCCGGCATTCCCGGCACGCTAGTGCCGAACGCGCTGGCCGCGGCTTCGAACATCTGCATGTTGCGCTTGGCGATTTCGGCCAGCGGACCTCCTCCGAAAGCTCCTTTCATCGCTTCCTGAAATTGCTGCTGATTCTTGCGGAAGGCGTCCATCGACGCTTCCAGATATTGCGGCACCATCGACTGCATCGAATCGCCGTACATGGCGATAAGCTGGCGCAGGAAGTTGACGGGCAGCATATTCTTGCCGCGCTGTTCCTCTTCCATGATGATCTGGGTCAGGACATTGTGCGTGATATCCTCGCCCGTCTTGGCGTCGACGACGACGAACTCGCGCCCCTCGCGAGTCATCTGCGACAGCAGATCGAGCGTGATGTAGCTGGAAGTTTCGGTATTATAGAGCCGCCTGTTGGCGTACTTCTTGATGACGACCGGTTCTGCTTCATTGACGGTCTTGGATTTGGTCATGGATTCCTCTCCCACACCTGCACATATCGCATTAGCACAAGATGATGCCGCACCGCAACATGGACCGCGACCTTTACCCCTTTTTCTCAATATTTTATGGCGCGAAACCGAGGGCGATCCGGAGATGCGCCGTCGCGCCTTCCTCGGCTTGCGAAAATATCAGACGGCAACACGTCCGCCGCCCGCGCCGGAGGGGCGCTGCGTGGCCAGCGCCGGACCGGCGCGATTGGTGCAGCATGGTGCGGAAAATGCGCGTTTCCCCGTCGTTTTCATCCCTTCACTGATCAATCCTCCGCAAGTGCTCAACCTGTCCGAGAGCCGGTCCTTGCTGCGCCACATGGCTGCAGCAGGCCATGACGCCTATCTTGTCGATTGGGGCGTGCCCACGGCGCAGGATGCGACGCTCGGGCTGGACGGCCATGTGATGGAGCGACTGTTGCCGATGCTCTGCGCCCTGCCCCGCCCGCCGATCCTGGTCGGCTATTGTCTGGGCGGTAGCCTTGCCCTTGGCGCGGCGGCGATGCGCTCCTTTCCCGCGCTGGCGACCATTGCGACGCCCTGGCAGTTCGATGGCTTTTCAGCAGCAGACCTCGATCTGATCGGCGGCCTGTGGCAAGGGGCGAAGGCCATGTGCGAACGCATAGGCTATGTGCCGATGGAGGTGCTGCAATCGGGTTTCTGGGCGATGGATCCCGCGCGGACGATCCGTAAATATGCCGCCTTCGCCGATGCGGCGGCCGGTTCGGATGCGGAGCGCGCCTTCCTGGCGGTGGAGGACTGGGCCAATGGCGGCGCGCCGCTGACCTTCGCAGCGGGACGCGATCTGTTTGAGACCTTCTATACCGACAATGCCAGTGGGCGGGACCGATGGACGATCGACGGTCGCACCGTCAATCCAGCCGATCTCGATTGCCCCAGCCTCTCGATCGTGTCGACCAGCGACCGCATCGTGCCCGCCGCCGCTGGCCCTCGTCTTAGCGAGGAACGCAGCCTCTCGCTCGGCCATGTCGGCATGGTCGTGGGCGGGCGGGCGCGCGAAATGCTCTGGGAGCCGCTTTCGCTCTGGCTTTCCAGCCATGGCGGTTGATGCCCGATGACCGTTGGTGCTATGTGCGCTTGCGAAAAAATATTCACCATCAACGAGGATCAAGGCATTGTCAGACATCGTCATCACCGCCGCCAAGCGCACGCCGGTCGGCAGCTTTCTGGGGGCCTTCGGTTCCACTCCTGCGCATGAACTCGGTCGGCAGGCGATCCTCGCCGCGCTTGCTCAGGCCGGCGTCGCGCCCGAGGAAGTGGATGAAGTGATTCTCGGCCAGGTTCTCGCCGCTGGTCAGGGACAGAATCCCGCACGCCAGGCTGCCGTCAACGCCGGTATCCCGGTGGAGCGCACCGCGATCGGCCTCAACCAGCTTTGCGGTTCGGGCCTGCGCGCCGTCGCTCTGGCCGCCCAGGCCATCCGCGCGGGCGACGCCAGCATCATGGTCGCCGGCGGCCAGGAAAGCATGTCGATGGCGCCGCACGCCCAACTGCTGCGGCCCGGTGCGAAGATGGGTCCGGTGACGTTGGTCGACACCATGATCCATGATGGCCTGACCGACGCCTTCAACAATTATCATATGGGCATCACCGCCGAGAATCTGGCGGAGAAATATCAGATCAGCCGTGAGGCGCAGGACGTCTTCGCCGTCGCCAGCCAGAACAAGGCGGAAGCCGCGCGCGCGGCGGGCCGCTTCGCCGACGAAATCGTGCCGGTCACGATCAAGGGGCGCAAGGGCGACACGATCGTCGACCAGGACGAATATATCCGCGCGGGCGCGACGATCGAAGCGATGCAGAGCCTGCGCGCCGCGTTCAAGAAGGACGGCACCGTCACGGCCGGCAATGCGAGCGGCATCAATGACGGCGCGGCCGCGCTGGTGCTGATGACCGCCGATGCCGCCGCCAAGCGCGGCGCGACAGTGCTGGGCCGGATCGCCGGCTTCGCCACCTGCGGCGTCGATCCGTCGATCATGGGCATCGGCCCGGCCCCGGCCAGCCGCAAGGCGCTGGAAAAGGCGGGCTGGTCCATCGCCGACCTCGACCTGATCGAAGCCAATGAAGCCTTTGCCGCGCAGGCGCTGTCGGTTGGCCAGGAACTGGGCTGGGACCCGGAGAAGGTCAACGTCAATGGCGGCGCCATCGCCATCGGCCATCCGATCGGCGCTTCGGGCGCGCGCGTCCTGACCACCCTGCTCTATGAAATGGGCAAGCGCGACGCGAAGAAGGGCCTCGCTACCCTGTGCATCGGCGGCGGCATGGGCGTTGCCATGTGCATCGAGCGCTGAGGCGGAACTGACGGACGGAAAGGGCCGCCGGTCGAAGGATCGGCGGCCCTTTTCCTGTCACGTCCAGAGCCGGTCGTAACGGGCGCCCAGCCCGGTCAGCAGCTCATATTGCGACAGGCCCGACAGGGCGGCGGCTTCGCCAAGATCATAAGAGATATCGAGCCAGTCGCCTTCTCCGACGTCCGGTTGCGCGCTGACGTCGATGGCGACGAGGTCCATCGACACCCGGCCCAATAGCGGAAGGCGCGTGCCACCGCATAGGGCGGCGCCACGGCCGGAAAAGCCGCGCAGATAGCCATCGGCATAGCCCAGGTTCAACACCGCGACTTCCAGGTCCCGGTCGGCCCGATGCGTGGCGTTATAGCCGATCGTGTCCCCTGCCGCGACGCGCCGCCGCTGTAGAATCTGCGCCTGGGGCCGGACGACCTGCCGGATATGCGGCGCGGCAATTTCGGAGGGCAGGCCGCCATAGAGGGCGAGGCCCGGTCGTGTCAGATCGAAACCATAATCCGCGCCGAGGCAGATGCCCGCGCTGTTGGCAAGGCTGTAGCGCGGGGCGGCGACCCGCGCCCGCACCTGACGGAAGCGATCCAGCTGGGTCGCATTGAGCGTCGTTTCCTCGTCGGCGGAGGCGAGATGGCTGAGCAAGGTCCCGATCTCCAGCGCCTGCGTCCATGTCGCGACATCGCCGCGCCAGTCGAGACCGAGCCGGTTCATGCCGGTGTCCACCATCACGTCGCACGCCCCGCCGCCAGCCGCCCGCCAGCGGGCGATCTGGGCCGGTGTGCAGAGCACGGGATGCGCGCGCGAACCGAGCGCTTGATGCATATCCTCTTCCCGCACACCGTGCAGGACCGACAGGCTGATCCCATCCTCCAGAAGATGCTCGATGGCCGCGGCCTCGCCCCAGTTGGATACGAAGAAGTCGCGGCATCCTGCACCCAGCAGCCGGCTCATGACTTCGGCCGCGCCCAGGCCATAGCCATTGGCCTTGATCGCCGCGCCACAGGCCGCCCCGCCGCTCATGGCCGCAAGCCAGCGCCAGTTGGAGACAAGCGCATGGCCGTCGAGGCGCAGGCGCAGCGGAGCGATATAGCCGTGCATGTGGCTGCCGATAGCGCCCCCGGCCTCAGGCGTCGAGGGGGCGATCCTTGGTTTCCGGCAGCGCGACCAGACAAGTGAGCAGCGCCAGCGCCACCACGGCCAGCGTATACCACAGGCCCGCATAGGGATCGCCCGTCCGCGCAACGATATATTGGCTGACCAACGGCAGGAAGCCGCCGAAATAGCCGGTGCCGATATGATAGGGGATGGAGAGCGAGGAATAGCGGATGCGCGCCGGGAAATATTCCGACAGCAGCGCCGCAACCGGCCCGTAGGTCGCGCCTGACAGCGTCCAGAGCAGCAGCAGCGCGCCGAACAGCATCAGGGCGCGGGGCCAGTCCGGCGTCACCGTGCCGAAATCATAGCCACGCGCGGTCAGCGCGGCGTCCAGTCCCTTTGGCGTGAGATCGTGCACGGGAACGCCGCCGATCGCCACGGCGGGCATGGCCGCTTCCGTCTTGTCATAGGGAATGCCGCGCTTGGAAAAATGATCGAGCAGCTTGCCGCAGGACGTGGCCTGCACCTTCGCGAAGGGATCGAAACGGCAATCGGGGCCGCTCACCACCACCGGCGCGCGGGCGGCGGCCGCTTTCAGGTCGGGGTTCGCCGTCGCCCCCATGAACTGATAGAGCGGTAGCGCCAGCAGCAGCACCAGCGCATAGCCGATGACGATCGGCGCTTTACGTCCCACGCGGTCGGACAGCCAGCCGAAGAAGATGAAGCTCGCCACCCCGGCGAAGGCACTGCCGCCGACCAGCAATTGCGCGATGCCCGGCGCGACATGCAGGCCGTTCTGGAGGAAATAGAGCGCCTGGAACATCACCGTATAGGCGATGACGGTGAAGCCCGCCGCGATGCCGATCATCGCGACGAACATGCGCCGGATATTGCCCGGCGCGGTAAAGGCTTCCTTGAGCGGGTTCTTCGCCTGCGCGCCCGCCGCCTTCATCGCGGTGAAGACCGGGCTTTCGCGCAGCATGAGCCGCATCCAGAGCGATATGCCCAGCAGCGCCAGCGACAGGATGAAGGGAATGCGCCAGCCCCAATCGTCCCAGACCGCCTTGCCGACGATCCATTGCGTGCCGACCACCACGATCAGCGACAGGATGAAGCCGCCGATCACCCCGGCCTGGATGAAGCTGGTGTAGAAGCCGCGTTTTCCCGCTGGCGCATGTTCCGCGACATAGATGGCCGCGCCGCCATATTCGCCGCCCAGCGCAAGCCCTTGCGCGATGCGCAGCAGAATGAGGATGATGGGCGCGGCGATGCCGATGCTGGCGGCCGATGGGGTCAGGCCCACGCCCGCCGTCGCCACGCCCATGAGGACGATGGTGGCGAGAAAGGTATATTTGCGCCCCAGCCGGTCGCCCAGATAGCCGAACAGCATCGCCCCGATCGGCCGAAAGGCGAAGCCGATGGCGAAGCCGGCGAGCGTGTAGAGCAGCTCGACGGTCGGATTGTCGGTCGGAAAGAAGGTGCGCCCGATGATCGGCGCCAGCACGCCGTAGATGTAGAAATCATACCATTCGAACACGGTCCCGAGCGCCGAGGCGGTGATGACCAGCCGGTCCCGCCGCGCGTCCATCACATAGTCGCTGCCGATCGTTTTCGTCATCCTGCCCCCGAAGTTCACACCGTCGCTGGACGGCGTAAAAAGCCCGTTCGTCCCGAAGTTCACACCGTCGCAGGGCAGTGCCGAGCGGCTGCGGCGCCGAAGTTCACACCGTCACAGGGCGTTGCCGAAACGACGGTCGCCTTGTCGCAAATGTCCCCGCGATCGTCATTGCGTCGAAGTTCACTCCCTTGTTGAAATCCTGTTTCACCCGGCCGCCATCCTGCATAACGATGCCCCTCCCCAACAGATCGCCGCCGCCCCTGCCCTGCGCCCGCAGCCCGCCACTGCTCGACTATGACGCGAAGATCGCATGTAGGACAGCCCTCATTCCGTTTTGTCGCGAACATGGGCCGTCATGGAATCGGAGCGAGCCTTGCTGCACGGTTTTGCATTGGTGCAAGTTGGGATGCAGGGGATGGGGTAGGGAGCGGACCTTGCCTAACTCCGTCATCCCGGCACACGCCGGGATGACGGAGTGGCTGTGCACAACCCTGGATGCTGACTTTCGTCAGCATGACGGGAAAGGTGGGTAGCTGCCGGACATCACTTATCTCGTCATTCCCGCGAAGGCGGGGATCCATCTCTCCAACGCCGGGCTGGACGCAAGGTCAGGAGATGGGTTCCCGCCTTCGCGGGAATGACGAGTAAGGGTGGATATGCGACCGTCAGCTTATCGACGCCAAAGCCCATGCAAAAAGTAGTGTCGATGCAAGGCCCAACAGGCTTCTGACATTATGCAGCCTACCCCAGGACAGAAGCAACCGGCGACTATCCGCGCCTGCTTGATCCGGCGCTATCGCCTTGAGCCGGTTGTTCGTCGGCATTATCGCCAAAAGCGTGAAGGGCCAGTTTGCAAGCAGTGCCACGCTTCCCGCCAGCCATAGCCATTCGCTTGACAGATACCATGCGGCGATCCCGGTAACACCGCCAGCTATCGCTAGGCCTGACTGAATTGGCAGCGCGCTGTTGTAGCTCGGTTTCCACTGCGCCAGTAACGGTGCGTCATCCAGTCGTAATCGGGCAGGGTGTTCGACGAGAGTGATGTAACCCGCCGCGCCAGTGAACAGAGCCGCACAAATCAGAGCGATGATTGAGGTCAAAATCATGAGTATCTCTTGGCCTAAGCCGGGAAGACGCAGAACCCATAAACAGCGTCTTCCCAAGCAGGTTGGGTCAACGCCGTGGCAGGGAAGAACCCGCTAGACGGGCGCAGGAGCTACCGACCTGCTACTCTATTTTCGGCATCCTATATTTTGTCTGAGGTTTGTAAAATATCAAGAGGGCGTCCGCAGATGGTCGTTAGCCGATAGTGCGATTGACTTCGCTCTGGTTCAGAACAGCCGCGATCCGTTCGGCACGGGCTTGTCCGGGGCGAAGAGGATGACGGCGCCGGTATCGTCGGCGAAGCCCAGGGTCAGCACTTCGGACAGGAACTTGCCGATCTGGCGCGGCGGGAAGTTGACCACGGCGGCGACCTGACGGCCGGGCAGATCCGCCAGCGCGTGATTCTCGGTGATCTGGGCGCTGGATTTTTTCTTGCCGATCGCGGGGCCGAAATCGATCAGCAGCTTATAGGCGGGCTTGCGCGCTTGCGGATAGGGTTCGGCCGAAACGATCGTGCCGACGCGGATGTCGACCTTCAGGAAATCGTCGAAGGAAATGGTGTCGGCGGCGGGAGCGCCGGGGTCGTGGGTCAGGTGCAATCCAAACCTCCGTTCGAGCTGAGCTTGTCGAAGCCCTGCACTTCTCTTCAAGAAAAGAACAGCCCCCTTCGACGCCGCCTGCGGCGTCGCTCAGGTTCAAACGAGGCACGTGACTCGTTTGAAGCTTCGACAGGCTCAGGGTGAACGGAAGTTGAAGATTGAATCTCTACTCCAATTCCAGGATCACCGCATCCACCGGCAGGCTCTCGCCCTGCGCGGCCGATACGCTCTTGACGGTCCCTGCCTTCCCGGCGCGCAGGATATTCTCCATCTTCATCGCCTCGATCACGGCGAGCGGCTGGCCGATCTCAACCTTGTCGCCTTCCTTGACGTTCAGCGCGACCAGCAGGCCGGGCATCGGGCAGATGAGGAAACGCGACAGGTCCGGCGGAATCTTCTCGATCATATGCGCGGCATAGGGCGCGGCATGAGCGGGCAGGATGCGCAGCCTGTGGCTGGCGCCGTGCGCCGTCAGCACGAAGCCCGAACGGACCGGAGCGATCTTCACCGCCAGCGCGTCCTCGCCGAACTCCGCCTCGATCAGGCGGTCGCCGGGCGTATATTCCAGCGCCATGTCGATCGCCTCTCCATCGACCGTGACATCGTCCCCGTCGATCACCACGTCATGGATCGAGTCCCCGATCTTGACCTGCCAGCCGGTCGGCGGCGCAAGGCGCTTGCCTAGCTGGCCGTCGATGCGACGGGCGCGGTCGGCCTGCGCCATCGCCGCGAAGGCCCCGATCGCCGACAGGCGCTGGAGCAGTTGCGGCGACGCGGGCGCGCCGGTGAAACCCTCGGGATATTCCTCGGCGATGAAGCCGGTGGTGATGTTGCCCGAACGGAAGCGCTCATGCTGCATCAGGGCGGAGACGAAATCGATATTGTGGCCCGGCCCCTCGATCTCGAACTTGTCGAGCGCTTCGATCTGCTTGTCGATCGCTTCAAGGCGCGTGGGCGCCCAGGTGATCAGCTTGGCGATCATCGGATCGTAGAAGATCGATACCTCACCGCCCTCCTCCACGCCGTCATCGACGCGGATCAGCGCGCCGCTTTCGTCCGCGCCGGTTTCGGGCGGGTTGTAGCGGATCAGGCGGCCGGTGGACGGCAGGAAGCCGCGATAGGGGTCTTCGGCATAGACGCGGTTCTCGATCGACCAGCCGTTGATCTTCACATCGGCCTGGTTGAAGCTCAGTTCCTCGCCATTGGCGACGCGGATCATCTGTTCGACCAGATCGACGCCGGTGATTTCCTCGGTGACGGGATGCTCGACCTGGAGCCGGGTGTTCATTTCGAGGAAATAGAAGCCGTCGCCGGTCTTGTCCTCGCCGCTGACGATCAGTTCGACCGTGCCGGCGCTGAAATAGCCGACCGCGCGGGCGAGCGCGACGCATTGTTCGCCCATCTTCCTGCGCATTTCGGGGCTGACGAAGGGCGACGGCGCTTCCTCGACCACCTTCTGGTGGCGGCGCTGGATCGAACATTCGCGCTCGTTGAGGTAGACGATATTGCCGTGCTGATCGCCAAGGATCTGGATTTCGATATGGCGCGGGCTTTCGATGAACTTCTCGATAAAGACGCGGTCGTCGCCGAAGCTGTTGAGGCCCTCGCGCTTGGTCGCCTCGAAGCCTTCGCGGACATCCTGCTCGCTATAGGCGAGGCGCATCCCCTTGCCGCCGCCGCCGGCCGAGGCCTTCATCATCACCGGATAGCCGATCTCGTTGGAGATGCGGACGGCATGGTCCGTGTCCTCGATCACGCCGACATAGCCGGGGACGACGTTGACGCCGGCTTCCTTGGCGAGTTTCTTGGATTCGATCTTGTCGCCCATCGCGGCGATGGCATTGGCGGGTGGGCCGACGAAGATGATGCCCTCGGCGTCCAGCGCCTTGCGGAAGCTTTCGCGCTCGGAGAGGAAGCCGTAGCCGGGGTGGACGGCATCCGCGCCGGTGGCCTTGCACGCTTCGATGATCTTGTCGGCCAGCAGATAGGACTGGGCGGCGGGCGACGGGCCGATATGCACGGCTTCATCCGCCATCAGCACATGCGGCGCGCGGGCGTCGGCATCGGAATAGACCGCGACGGTCTTGATGCCCATCTTCTTGGCCGTGCGCATGACACGGCACGCAATTTCGCCACGGTTCGCGATCAGGATCTTGGTGATTGCCATTTCAGTCCTTGCCTCAGTCCTATCCTATCAGCCGTTCGGGCTGTTGAGCCGAGCCGCTTGTCTCGGCTCAATGTCGGAGCCCCGTTCTTCACTTCGGGAAGAAGTGCGGCCCTTCGACAAGCTCAGGGCGAACGGATGTTGATTTATTGCTTATCCACTCCCGAAAGCCGGGCCTTGAAATAGGCAAAAGTAAGTCCAGCAAAAATGAGGAGCGACAACACTCCGGTAATAACGGGCGATACGCCATTGCAGTCCTCCGGAGCGTCCGGCCCCATCCCGCAATTGCCGATTGCCGCCAACAGAATGACAATCATCGCGATCAGCCAATAGGCTACGCCGAGCACCACAAAGAGTCCGATCTTCATGGTGCTCGGTTTGCTCACTCCGCCGCCTCCAGCTCGACCTTCACCTCGGCCTGCATCGGCACGACGCCCAGCTTCGCGAACAGGGCCGCGTCGGCATTGTCGCCTGCGTTTGCCGTGGTCAGCAGCTTGTCGCCGGTGAAGATGCTGTTCGCGCCCGCCATGAAGCACAAAGCCTGACAGGCGTCCGACATGCTCTCGCGGCCCGCGCTCAGGCGCACCATGCTCTGCGGCATCACGATCCGCGCGACCGCAACCGTGCGCACGAACTCGATCTCGTCGATCTTGGCGAGCGGGGTGTCAGCCAGCATATTGCCCAGCACCGTGCCCTTGACCGGCACCAGCGCGTTGATCGGCACGCTCTGCGGATGGACCGGCAGCACGGCCAGCGCATGGAGGAAGCCGACGCGGTCCTCGCGCGTCTCGCCCATGCCGACAATGCCGCCAGAGCAGACATTGATGCCCGAATTGCGGACATTTTCCAGCGTCACCAACCGGTCGTCGAAGGTCCGGGTGGTGATGACCTTCTCATAATGTTCGGGCGAGGTGTCGATATTATGGTTGTAATAGTCCAGCCCCGCGTCCGCGAGCGTCTTCGCCTGATCCTCGCTGAGCATCCCCAGCGTCATGCAGGTTTCCATGCCCATCTGCCGCACGCCCTTCACCATCTCGACGATGGCGGGCATGTCGCGATCCTTGGGGTTGCGCCATGCCGCGCCCATGCAGAAGCGCGAAGACCCTGCATCCTTCGCCTGCGCCGCCGCCTGCATCACCGCCTGCACGCTCATCAGCTTTTCGGCCTTGAGGCCGCTTTCCGCCGATGCCGACTGGTTGCAATAGCCGCAATCCTCCGGGCAGCCGCCGGTCTTGATCGACAGCAAAGTGGACAATTGCACTTCGTTGCGCGGGAAGTTGGCGCGGTGGATCGACTGCGCCTCGAACATCAGGTCGTTGAACGGCAGGTCGAACAGCGCGGCGATTTCCTCGCGAGTCCAGTCGTTGCGGGCGACGGTCATGGCGGTCATTCCCAACCTCCGTTCGTTTCGAGCATAGTCGAGAAGCGAGGAGCGCGCGCTATCCGCTTCTCGACTATGCTCGAAGCGAACGGCTGTGGGATGCGGATCAGGGCAACGATATTCAAGCGGCTTCCTCCAGCCCCGCCGGGGGCATGTTGTGGCCGAGCAGGCGCAGCACGTCGGCAGCGCACTCCACGACATTGGAACCCGGCCCATAAATCCCCTGGACCCCTGCGTCACGAAGATAGTCATAATCCTGCGGCGGGATGACTCCGCCCGCGATCACCTTGATGTCGCTGCGCCCCTTTTCGCGCAGGCGGTTGATCAATTCGGGGATCAGCGTCTTGTGCCCCGCCGCCAGCGACGACGCGCCGACCACATCGACCCCGGTATCCAGCGCGAGCACCACCGTTTCCTCCGGCGTCTGGAACAGCGGGCCGGACACGACGTCGAAGCCCATATCCCCGAAGGCCGAAGCGATGATGTTGGCGCCCCGATCGTGCCCATCCTGACCCATCTTGGCGACGAGCAGTTTGGGCTTGCGACCGAGGCGCCGTTCGACGGCCTGCACCCCGTCGAGAACCTGTTGCCAGCGGCTGTCGCCTTCATAGGGCGCGCCATAGACGCCCTTAACCGGCGTCGGCTGCGTGCCGTAGCGGTTGAAGCTGTCCTCCATGGCAGCGGAGATTTCGCCCAGCGTGGCGCGGGCGCGCGCCGCTTCGACGGCGTGGGCGAGGAGGTTGTTTTCGATCGATTGCGGACCGGCGGCTGCGGCACGGAGCGATTCCAGCGCGGCCCGGCACTTCTCCTCGTCACGCTCGGCCTTGACCCGGTTGATGCGGGCGATCTGGGCTTCGCGGACCTTCGTATTGTCGACTTCGAGGGTTTCGAGCAGGTCTTCGTTGGCGAGGCGATATTTGTTGACGCCGACGATGACGTCCTCGCCCCGGTCGACGCGCGCCTGACGGGCGGCGGCGGCGGTTTCGATCATCGCCTTGGGCCAGCCGGCGCCCACGGCCTTGGCCATGCCGCCTTCGGCTTCCACGCGATCGATGATCTCCTGCGCGGCGTCGACGAGTTGCTGGGTCAGCGCCTCGACATAATAGCTGCCGCCCAGCGGATCGACGACATTGCACATGCCCGTCTCTTCCTGGATGACGATCTGCGTGTTGCGCGCGATGCGGGCGGAGAAGTCCGTCGGCAGCGCGATCGCTTCGTCCAGCGCATTGGTGTGGAGCGACTGGGTGCCGCCCAGCATCGCCGCCATCGCCTCGATGGTGGTGCGCATGACATTGTTATAGGGGTCCTGCTCGGTCAACGAGACGCCCGAGGTCTGGCAATGGGTGCGCAGCATCTTGGAGCGCTCGTCCCTGGCGCCGAGCTTGGTCATGACCCGATGCCACAGCACGCGGGCGGCGCGCAGCTTGGCGATCTCCATGAAGAAGTTCATGCCGATGGCGAAGAAGAAGCTGAGGCGCCCCGCGAACTTGTCGATATCGAGGCCGCTCGCCACGCCGTATCGCACATATTCCGCGCCGTCCGCGATGGTGAAGGCCAGTTCCTGCACCTGCGTCGCTCCGGCTTCCTGCATATGATAGCCGGAGATGGAGATGCTGTTGAACTTGGGCATCTCGCGGCTGGTATAGCCGAAAATGTCGGAGATGATCCGCATCGAGGGTTCGGGCGGGTAGATATAGGTGTTGCGGACCATGAACTCCTTGAGGATGTCGTTCTGGATGGTCCCGTCGAGCAGTTTGCGCTCGACGCCCTGTTCTTCACCGGCCACGATGAAGAAGGCGAGGATCGGGATGACCGCGCCGTTCATGGTCATCGAAACCGACATCTGGTCGAGCGGAATGCCGTCGAACAGGATCTTCATGTCCTCGATCGTGTCGATCGCCACGCCCGCCTTGCCGACGTCGCCGACGACGCGCGGATGGTCGCTGTCATAGCCGCGATGGGTGGCGAGGTCGAAGGCGACGGAAAGGCCCTTCTGACCGGCGGCGAGGTTGCGGCGGTAGAAGGCGTTGGATTCCTCGGCGGTGGAGAAGCCCGCATATTGGCGGATGGTCCAGGGACGGCCGGCATACATGGAGGCGCGCACGCCGCGAGTGAAGGGCGCGAAGCCGGGCAGACCCGGATCGACGGTCACATCCTCGGCAGTGTAGAGCGGCTTCACCACGATACCTTCGGGGGTATCCCAGTTCAGATCCTTGCCCTTCACTTCCTTGGCGGCGGCGGCGGCCCACTGGTCGATTGTCGGCGCTGGCGTCGGCTTCTCGGTCACTTCACACTCTCCGTTCGTCTCGAGCGAAGTCGAGAGACGATATGGTTGCGCTATCCGTGTCTCGACTTCGCTCGACACGAACGGCTGTGGGCTCAATGCGCCTCTTTGGGCGTCTCCATGATCTCGGTCAGCACCCCGTTCATATCCTTGGGGTGGACGAAAAAGATCGGCGTGCCATGCGCACCGATGCGCGGTTCGCCGAGCACCTTCTTGCCCAGCTTCTCGAACCAGGCCTTGGCTGCGTGAATGTCGGGCACTTCATAGCACATATGATGCTGCCCGCCGGCCGGGTTCTTGGCGATGAAGCCGTGGATGGGCGAGTTTTCGCCCAGCGGCTCGATCAGTTCGATCTGCGTGCCAGCCGTGCCATTCTCGCCCGGCGTGTCGACGAAACACACTTTGACCCCCTGCGCCGGCAGGTCGAACGGTTCGTGCGTCAGCGTCGCGCCCATCACGTCGCGATAATAGGCGAGCGAGGTCTCCAGCGAAGGCGTCGCCACGCCGATATGGTTGAGACGGCCGAGTTTCATATCCTGTCCTTCGTCGTTGCGAGCGTAGCGAAGCAATCCATGCCACGTTTCACCCTTGAGCGATGCTCTGATACAAATCCTGCCAATCGGGATTGAACCCGACGATTAATGCCATCTTCTTCGCCCGTGAGCCCGCCTTGATCTGCTTTTCGCGCGCGATCGCCGTTTCCATCGTTTCCGCCATCTCGTACCAGACCAGCATCTTGCAGCCGTAACGCCGGGTGAACCCGCCCGTGACGCCTTCCCGATGTTGCCACACCCGTTGTGGCAAGTTCGAGGTGACGCCGGTGTAAAGCGTCCCGTTGCGCTTGCTGGCCATGATGTAAACCGCCGGTTGCATCATCCCGCTCCGTCATTGCGAGGAGCCGAAGGCGACGTGGCAATCCAGATGGTGCGCCAATGGATTGCTTCGCTGCGCTCGCAATGACGGAGGAAGAGATAGCGCTCATCGTCTATCACAGCGGAATATTGTCATGCTTCTTCCAGGGGTTCTCCAGCGCCTTGTTGCGCAGCTTGCGCAGTCCCAGCGCGATCCGCTTGCGGGTCGAGTGCGGCTGGATTACCTCGTCGATGAAGCCCTTGCCCGCCGCCACGAAGGGATTGGCGAAGCGGTCTTCATATTCCTTGGTCTTTTCCGCGATCTCCTCCGGCGTCTTGCCGCGGAAGATGATCTCGACCGCGCCCTTGGCGCCCATCACCGCGATTTCGGCGGTCGGCCAGGCATAGTTCAGGTCGCCGCGCAGATGCTTGGAGGACATGACGTCATAGGCGCCGCCATAGGCCTTGCGCGTGATGACGGTGATCTTCGGCACGGTCGCCTCGGCATAGGCGAACAGCAGCTTGGCGCCATGCTTGATGATACCCGAATGTTCCTGCGCGGTGCCCGGCAGGAAGCCCGGCACGTCGACGAAGGTGACGATCGGGATTTCAAACGCGTCGCAGAAGCGCACGAAGCGGCCGGCCTTCTTGGACGAATTGATGTCGAGCACACCGGCCAGCACCATCGGCTGGTTGGCGATGATGCCCACCGTCTTGCCCTCGATCCGCCCGAAGCCGCAGAGGATGTTGCCCGCATGGGCCGGCTGCACTTCGAAGAAATCACCCTCGTCCACGACCTTGCGGATCAGTTCGTGCATGTCATAGGGCTGGTTGGCATTGGCCGGGATCAGTGTGTCGAGGCTTTCTTCCATCCGGTCCCAGGGGTCGGCGCTCGGGCGCTCGGGCACCGGTTCCTTGTTGGAGGCAGGCAGGAAGTCGACGAAATCGCGCACCGCCAGCAGCGCCTCGATATCATTTTCGAAGGCCACGTCGGCCACGCCCGACTTGGTCGTGTGCGTCACCGCGCCGCCCAGTTCCTCCTGGGTGACGACTTCGTTGGTCACGGTCTTCACCACATCGGGGCCGGTCACGAACATGAAGCTCGAATCCTTCACCATGAAGATGAAGTCGGTCATCGCAGGCGAGTAGACGGCGCCGCCCGCGCATGGGCCCATGATGACGCTGATCTGCGGCACCACGCCCGATGCCAGCACATTGCGCTGGAAAATCTCGGCATAGCCGGCGAGCGAGGCGACGCCTTCCTGGATGCGCGCGCCGCCGCTGTCGTTGAGGCCGATCACCGGCGCGCCGACCTTGAGCGCCATGTCCATGATCTTGCAGATTTTCATCGCGTGCCGTTCCGACACCGCGCCGCCATAGACGGTGAAGTCCTGGCTGAAGACATAGACGAGGCGGCCGTTGATCGTGCCCGATCCCGTCACCACGCCGTCGCCGGGGATATGCTGTTCATCCATGCCGAAGTCGATGCAATTATGCTCGACATACATATCCAGTTCTTCGAAACTATCCTCGTCCAGCAGCACTTCGAGCCGTTCGCGCGCGGTCAGCTTGCCCTTGGCGTGTTGCGCGTCGATGCGGCGCTGGCCCCCGCCCAGGCGCGCGGCGTCGCGCTTGGCTTCGAGCTGTTCGATGATGGCGAGCTTCGACATATCAGGCTTTTCTCCGGCTTGTCGCGGACGTTTATGTCCGCCCCCTTCCCAATCTTTCCCAATTTTCGCAAATGCAATTTTGCCAATTTGCAAATCGCGACTTCGCAAATTATGGACAGCGAAGCAATGACGGCGCGACCAAGGAATAGGCCATAATGGCACGCGGCAATCGTATCTTCGCAGGTCCACGCCTGCGCCAGCTTCGCCTGGACCATCGGATGGACCAGGCGACGATGGCGCAGGCGCTGGGCATATCCGTATCCTATCTTTCCCAGATGGAAAATGACGATCGCCCCTTGACCGCCAAGGTCAAGGCCGCGCTCGCCAGCGCCTTTCCCACCGACTGGGCCAGTTTCGATGCCCGCGAGGAGGAGCAGTTGCTGGGCGCCTTCACCTATGCGCTGGCCCATCCCGAATTGCCCGGCGCGCCGATGGAACCGGAGCGGATCGAGAAGCTGCACCTGCAATTTCCCGAATTCGCGGCACGCTATGTCGACCTCTATAACGCTCATATGCGCGCCAATGAGCGGATCAACATGATCGAGGAAGCGATCGCCAACGATCATGCGGTGCAGGCGCGCCTGCCCTGGGAGGCGGCGCGCGACTGGTTTCACGAGGCGGGCAATTATGTCCATCCGCTCGACTGTCTGGCGGAGGAGATGGCGGAAAGCTTCACGCAGGGACAGGTGCTGGACGAGGGTATGCTGGTGGAGGCGCTGGCCCGCCGCCACGGGATAGAGACGCTGATCGCCGAGACGCCCGACAGCGCGCTGCGCGCCTATCGCGCCGCCGAGCGGCAGTTGTTCGTCAATGCGGCGCTGCCGACCGAGAGCCGCAAGTTCATGCTCGCGCATCAATTGATGATGCTGGAGGGGCAGGCGGTGATCGCCGATGTCGTCGGCAAGGCCGCCCTGCCCGTCCCCGGCGCCGACCGGCTGCTGGCGATCGGGCTGGGCAATTATGCCGCGGGGGCGCTGCTCATGCCCTATGCCGCCTTTCGCGAAGCGGCGCGGGCGATGCGGCATGATATCGACCGGCTGGCCCGCACCTTCGGCGTGAGTTTCGAGCAGGCCTGCCACAGGCTGTCGACCCTGCAACGGCCGGGGCTGCGCGGCATCCCCTTCTTCTTCTGCCGGGTGGACATGGCTGGCAACATCACGAAACGCCACAGTGCCACGCGCCTGCAATTCGCGCGCTTCGGTGGCGCCTGTCCGCTGTGGAACGTGCATGAGGCGGTGGCCGTGCCCGACCGGATCAATGTGCAGCTGGGCGAGACGCCCGACGGCGTGCGCTATGTGTCGATGGCCAAGGGGCTGGTGAAGCCGTCGGGCAGCTACAAGCGGACTCCGCGCCGCTATGCCGTGGTACTGGGCTGCGAGGTCGCCCATGCGGCGAATTTCGTCTATGCCGATGGCCTGCATTTGCAGGAGGAGGGCGCGGCGACGCCGATCGGCATCACCTGCCGCCTCTGCCCGCGCCAGAGCTGTGACCAGCGCGCCTTCCCGCCCGCCGACCGGCCGATCCATGTCGATCCCGACAACCGGCAGATCGTCCCTTACTGGATCGGGTAGAAGGCTCAGCGGACCGGCAGGAAACGCTGTGACAGGCCGTGATAGAGCTTTTCCTTGCAGACGAGCTGGGCGGCAAAATCCGCGACCAGGGCAGAGGCAAGCAGCGGCATCATCAAGCCGCGGCTGGCGGTGGTTTCGGAGATGATGATGACGGCTGTCAATGGCGCACGGACTACGCCGGTGAAATAGGCGACCATGCCCAGCAGAACGATCGCGCCCGGCGGATAGGCGGGAAAGAGGCTGCGCAGCATGTCGCCTATCCCGGCGCCCACGGACAGGGACGGCGCGAAGATGCCGCCGGGCAGGCCCGATAGCGCGGTCGCGAGTGTCGACAGGAATTTGGCGACGCCGAACCAGATCGGGACATCCTGCCCTTCGATGATGGCGCGCGCCGTCTGGTAGCCTGTGCCCCAGGTCAGGCCGGTGGCGACACCGAGCAGCGCCACCACTATGCCGCAGCCCAGTGCAAAGGCGACGGGACGCGCCCGGCACCAGGCGATGGGCGCAAGCTGGGCCGAGCCGAAGGACAGCATGAGGCGCGAGAAAAGCCCGCCCGCAATGCCGCCGATAATGCCGGCAACCGGGGTGACGAGCAGCGCTTCCTTCACACCCATGGTCTGACGCATGGCGCCGAAATAGACATAATCGCCCGCAATGCCGAGGCTGACCATGCCGGCGATCAGCACGGCGGTCATGACGAGCAGGGTCATCCGCTGCTCATAGGCGGCGGCCAGTTCCTCGATCGCGAAAGCGACCCCGGCGAGCGGGGTGTTGAAGGCCGCCGCCACGCCCGCCGCGCCGCCCGCGATGAAGACCGAGGCGCGCAGCGGGACATGCAGCATCCGGTGCGCATAGCCCATGATGCTGGCGGCGATCTGCACGGTCGGGCCTTCGCGGCCGACCGATGCGCCGAACAGCAATGTCGAGGTCGTCAGGAAGAATTTGGCGATAGCCGTGCGCGCAGAGACCAGATGGCGCATACTGGCTTCAGGGTCCTTGGTGGCGGCCATGACCTGCGGGATGCCCGATCCCTTGGCGGCGGGCGCGAATTTCAGCGCGATCCACGCAACGAACATGAAACCGGCGGGGGTGACGATCAGCGGGGCCCACCACCAGCGCGCGACAATGCGGATGAAGATATGATTGGCCTCGTCCGCCATGTCAGCGAATAGCAGCGCCACGATGCCCACCAGGATGGCGCCGGCCAGCGTCGCGATGCGGCGGCGCCAGGCCATGGCTTCCGGCCCGTGGCGTCGCGTCATGACGCGCGCCCGGCGCAACAGGAGGGAAAGGCGCTGCTTCATGCGGCCTCATAACCGGCAAGACCCGGAATGATAACCGCTCTTTCCAACTTTATTCGGCCCTGATCTGGTCAGTGTCGCTCGTCGCCATGGAGCTTGGCCCACAGGTCGGCGGTGCCGGCTTCCTGCGCTCTGGTCGTGAACTGGGCTGCGATCAGCCAACCCTTGATCGGGCGCAGCGGCAGCACGGCGGTCAGGATCAGCACCGGCAGGCCGACCGCCAGATGCACCCACAGGCCCGGCCGCGCCAATATCTCCAGCATGATGATGAAGACGACGCCCGGCACGCAGGCGAACAGCTGGACGAAGACAGCCGGGCCGTCGGCCGGGTCGGCGAAGCTGTAATTGAGGCCGCACACCTCGCAATGGTCGCGCACGGTCAGGAAGCCGTGGAAGATATGCCCCTCGCCGCAGCGCGGGCAACGGCCGAAGACACCGGTTTCATGCGGCGGGCGCTTCTTCCACTGGCGCCCGGATTCGTCGACCCAATGGGCTTCGCTGCTTTGTTCCATGTCGCCTCCTGTCATCCTGCCCCATGTGGGAAGAACCCGGCGCCTGTCCACTGCGCCTTTTGTCCCACCCATGTTCTTCGCCCAAGGCTGGCCTTTATGCGCGCAAGGCGCTATCGGGCGCGCCAATCATCCCGATCTTATAAGGCAGTCAAATGGGCTTTCGTTGCGGTATCGTCGGTCTTCCCAATGTGGGCAAGTCCACCCTGTTCAATGCGCTCACCGAAACGCAAGCGGCGCAGGCGGCGAACTATCCCTTCTGCACGATCGAGCCGAACGAGGGCCGCGTGGCCGTGCCCGACGAGCGGTTGCAGACCATCGCGAAGATCGGCGGATCGGCCAAGATCATCGAAACGCAGCTGAGCTTCGTCGACATCGCCGGGCTGGTGCGCGGCGCATCCAAGGGCGAAGGCCTCGGCAACCAGTTCCTGGCCAATATCCGTGAGACGGATGCGATCGTCCATGTGCTGCGCTGCTTCGAGGATGGCGACATCACCCATGTCGAGGGCAAGGTCGATCCCATCGCCGACGCCGAGACGGTCGAGACGGAACTGATGCTGGCCGACCTGGAAAGCCTGGAAAAGCGCGTGCCCAACCTCGCCAAGAAGGCGGCGCAGGGCGACAAGGAGGCCAAGGCGGCCGCGGCCGTTCTGGGCCAGGCGCTCGACCTGCTGCGCGACGGCAAGCCCGCGCGCCTGACCGTGCCGCGCGACGTGGAGGAAGAAAGGCTGTTCAACCAGGCGCAGCTGCTGACCGCCAAGCCGGTCCTCTATGTCTGCAATGTCGAGGAAGACGCCGCATCCCAAGGCAATGCCCATTCGGCCCGCGTGTTCGAGAAGGCTGCCGCCGAAAATGCCAAGGCGGTCATCGTGTCCGCCGCGATCGAGGCGGAACTCGTCACCATGCCGATCGAGGAGCGCGCCGAATATCTGGAAGCGCTGGGCCTGACCGAAGCCGGCCTCGCCCGCATCATCCGTGCGGGCTATGAGCTGCTGGGCCTCATCACCTTCTTCACCGTGGGGCCGAAGGAGGCACGCGCCTGGACCGTGACCAAGGGCAGCAAGGCGCCCCAGGCGGCCGGCGCGATCCACACCGATTTCGAGAAGGGCTTCATCCGCGCCGAAACCATGGCCTATGCGGACTATGTCCAGTTCAACGGCGAAGCCGGCGCCAAGGAGGCGGGCAAGTGGCGGTCCGAAGGCAAGGACTATGTGACGCAGGACGGCGACATCATGCTGTTCCGCTTCAACGTCTGACCGGATCGATAGGGCCGGATCGATTGGGGGAAGGGCGCGTCGCCCGTCCCCCGCCGCCTCGTCAGGTTTCGGAGGGACGCGATGCGCCCTCCGCAGGGGGTTCGGCGAAAGATTCCGCATCACTCTCTGCGGACGCTTCATAAGCGACAGCTTCTTCCTCCACGGCCTTGTTCCTGCTGAACCGCGCCTTGATCCAGCGCCAGCCCACGCCGAAGAACAGGATGATCGGCAGCAGCAACTTCTTGCCGAAGGCCAGGACCAGCGCCAGAAATCCGAGCTTCTTCGCCGCCAGCAATCCCGCGCCGGCCGCAACCAGGCCGCCAATGCCATATTCGGCGACCTTGTCGACATCGGGCACGAAATCGGCATAGCGCGCTCCTTGGTCGAAAGTGACCGACGCGCCGAACTTGGCGGCCGCCGCCTTTACTTCGGGCAGATGCGGCATGGTGGAGATCATGTTGAGGCTGAGCACGCCGAAGCGGCCCAGCAGCCGCACATCATAGTTGAGCGTGCCTTCACCTCCATTGCTGAACTGGATGTTACGCGCCCAGATCACGCTGTGATGCGCACGGTCATAGGCGGGACGCTCCGCCCAGCCGACCAGATGCACCGGCGGATAGCCTGCTTCTGTCCGCTCCTTGTTCCGATCTTCCTCGCCCGACTTCATATCGGTCATCAGCGCATCGAAATCGGTCGAGGCGGCGTCGTCATCCTTCACATAGCCGCTCTGGTCATAGGTGATGACCGCGCCCCAGGCATCCTCGTCAAGGAAAGTCTTGCCGGCCGGGAAGACCAGACCCAGCACGCCGTCCGCCTGCGCGGCAGGATTGCCCCAGGCGTCCACGATCACCTCGCGCGCGGCCTTGGCGTCGAGATAATAATAATCCTGGCCCAGATGCAGCGTCGCCTTCGCATTCGGCAGCGCGATATCGCCGGTCTGCGGTTGCTGGCGTTGCAGCATGTCCTTGACCTTCGCCTCATAGGCGCGCTGTTCCGCCGTCGGCGCGGGTTGCTGCGCCGAAAGCGCCCCCGGCGTCGCGCCGAGCAAAAGCATGGCGCCGACCGCCCCCCATATTCTTCTCATGACAATTCCCCCTTAGAATAGGTAACAGTCTAGAAATAAACGGATAGATGGCAATGGCTGAAAAAACATTGGCGCGCGCGCCCAGAAAGATCGCCTTCCCGCCCAGCGTCGATGCGGAGACGAAGCTGCTGATCCTCGGCAGCCTGCCTGGCGATGCGTCGATCAGGCAGGGCGAATATTATGCGCATCGCGGCAATGCCTTCTGGCAGTTGATCGGCGACGTGCTGGGCGAGGATCTGCGCGGACAGCCCTATGCGATGCGGCTGAAGCGGCTGCGGGCGCGGGGCGTGGGACTGTGGGACGTGATCGAGCGCGCGGAACGGCCGGGCAGCCTGGACAGCAGCATAAGGGGCGCGGAATTGCGCGACCTTAGGCTGTTTGCGGAGCGGCTTCCGGCGCTGCGGGCGATCGGTTTCAACGGGAAGACGGCGGCGCTGCATGGCCGGCGGCAACTGGGCGATCGGCCGGGGCTGACGCTGATCGACCTGCCCTCCTCCAGCGGCGCCTATGCCAGCCTGTCGCGGGAGGCGAAGCGACAGGCCTGGGCGGCGCTGCGCGATCATCTGGGATAAAGCCTACCAAAACGTAACTTTACCGTCATGACATGACTGCTAAGCGATTTTGATTCGAACAAAATCCGAAGAGTCGCCATGTCGCCCCGTTCCCTTGCCCCTGCCCTGTTCGCCCTGGGCGCGCTGAGCGCCTGCACCACCGCCACCGTCGAACGCCCCGCAGTCGTCGCGCAGGCGGAGCAGCGCGCGCCCGTCACCATCCTCGTGTCGATCGACGGATTCCGCGCCGACTATCTGGAGCGCGGCGTGACACCCCATCTGGCGGCGCTGGCTGCGGGCGGGATCGCGGCGCCGATGCGGCCCTCCTTCCCCACCAAGACCTTCCCCAATCACTGGGCGATCGTCACCGGCGACCGGCCCGATCGCAGCGGCATCGTCGCCAACACCATGGAGGATGCCAGCCGCCCGGACGAGAAATTCACCATGGCGAGCGACGATCCCTATTGGTGGAATGAGGCCGAGCCGATCTGGGTGACGGCGGAGAAGGCGGGCGTGCGCACCGCGACGATGTTCTGGCCCGGCTCCAACGTGCCCTGGGGCGGGACGAAGGCGTCCAGCTGGCCCTATGCCATCACCGGCGGCACGCGCCCGAGCGACTGGGCGCAGTTCAACCAGGCGATCAGCGGCGCGCAGCGCGTCAACATGGTGCTGGACGTGCTGCGCCGCCCGGCCGACATCCGGCCGACATTTGTGACGCTCTATTTCGACATCGTCGACACCTCTGGCCATATTTACGGTCCCGATGCGCCGGAAACGACGAAGGCGCTGGCCGATGTCGATGCCCATATCGGCGATTTGGTCGCCGGCCTCAAGGCGATAGGCCAGCCCGCCAATCTCGTCATCGTCGCCGACCATGGCATGGCCGCCAGCTCCAGCGAGCGGGTCGTGGCGCTGGACAAGGTCGCCGATCCGGCGAATTACCGCGTGGTTGAATCCGGCCCCTATGCGACGCTCGCCGCCGTGCCGGGTCGCGATAAGGCGTTGGAAGCCGCGCTGCTCAAGCCCCACGCCCATATGCAATGCTGGCGCAAGGGCGACATTCCCGCCCGCTTCCACTATGGCACGCACCGGCGCATCCCGCCCTATCTGTGCCTTGGCGAAACCGGATGGGAAATCCAGCCGACCGCGCCGACCAAGTCGGTCAGCGGCGGCAGCCATGGCTGGGACGATCGCGCGCCCGAAATGCAGGCGCTGTTCATCGCCAACGGCCCGGCCTTCACGCCCGGCGCCAAACCCGCGCCCGACTTCTCCAATGTCGATGTCTACCCGCTGCTCGCCCGGCTGCTCGGCATCGCGCCGCGGCCGTCGGACGGCAATCCCGCCACGCTTTCCGGCATCGTCGCGCAATGAAGGGCTCCATCATGTTCACGCGCCGCCAACTCCTGACCGCCGCCACCGCAACGCCGTTGATCGGCGCGCCCGCCATCGTCCACGCGCAAAGCTGGTTTGCCGGCTATCCCTTCGCGCTCGGCGTCACCTCGGGTGATCCCGCGCCCGATGGCTTCGTCATCTGGACCAAGCTCGCGCCCAGGCCGTTCGAGCCGCATGGCGGGATGCCGACGGCGCCGCTGCCGGTGAAATGGGAGGTGGCGAGCGACGAGCGTTTCAAGACGATCGTCGCGTCGGGCGAAGTGATCGCGCGGCCGGAACTGGGCCATAGCGTCCATGTCGAGGTGGCGGGGCTGCAACCCGACCGGCCCTATTGGTATCGCTTCGCGCTGGGCAGCGACCAGTCGACGCGGGGCCGGGCGTGGACATTGCCGCTGCCGTCCGCCAGCCCCGCCACGCTCAAATTCGGGGTCGCGGGATGCCAGAATTACGAGGATGGCCTGTTCACCGCCTATCGTCATCTGGCGCGGGAGGATGACCTCGCCTTCGTCTACCATTATGGCGACTTCATCTATGAATATAAGCAGCGCGGGCCGGACTATGACAAGGACGGTCTGCCGGCGCCGCAGGTGCGCCAGCATATCGGGCAGGATTGTTTCGACGTCGCCGATTATCGGCTGCGCTATGCGCAATATCTGAGTGACTATGACCTCCAGGCGGCGCGTGCGCAGCACACATGGTTCCCGACCTTCGACGATCATGAAATCCAGAATAACTGGGTCGGCGATTTCGACGGTCGGGGCGAGGCTTCGCCGGACATCTTCCGCCTGCGCCGACAGGCAGGCTTGCAGGCCTGGTATGAATATATGCCGGTCCGCGCGGCGATGCTGCCGCGCAACGGGATCATTACCGACATGTATCGGGAAGCGCGCTATGGCGACCTGCTGTCGATCGACTTTCTCGACACCCGTTCCTTCCGCACCGACCAGCCCTGCGGCGACGGGTTCAAGCCTTATTGCAGGGAGATTGACGATCCCAGGGCGCAGGTGGTGTCGCCGGAGGAGGAAGGCTGGCTGATCCGCAACCTGACGCGCGGGCAGGCCAGGTGGAACTGCGTCGCGCAACAGGTAATGATGATGTCGCTCGATCGTCGCCGCTATGCCGACGAGAAGCAGAAAATCCTCAATGACGACACATGGGCGGCCTATACGGCGCAGCGGGGACGGCTGCTGGCGAAGATGCGTGGCCTGGATAACGTCATCGTGCTGACCGGCGACGAGCATCAGAATTTCGCGGGCCTGCTGGAAAGCGACGGCAAACCCGTGGCGGTGGAATTCGTGTCCACCTCCATCTCCTCGGGCGGCGACGGATCGGACCTGCGCGCGGGCAGCGACATCATCTTGAAGAACAACCCGGAACTGAAATTCATCAACGACCAGCGCGGCTATCTGCTGTGCGAGGTGACGCCCGATGCGTGGACGACGCGCTTCCGTGTGATGGATCAGGTGTCGAGCGCGGGCGGCGCGATCAGCACGCGCGCAAGCCTGACCGTGCCGCGCGGCCAGCCGTCCATCACCATTTCCTGACATTGACGTAAACGGAAGGCGCTTCTACATAGTCCGTTGCAATAGGAGACGGGTGATGCAGGACGAGATTCTCTATTTCGAAGACATACAGGTCGGCGACAGCTTCGATTTCGGGCCGCTCACCGTTTCGCGCGAGGAGACTGTCGCTTTCGCTGCCGAGTTCGATCCCCAGCCCTTCCATCTGTCCGACGAGGCGGCGGCATCCACCCATTTCGGCACCATCTCCGCAAGCGGCTGGCATACGACCGCGCTCTTCATGAAGATGTTCGTCGCGGAGATGCGGAAGCATCCGGGCCGACAGGCGGCCAGCCTGGGTGCGATGGGTGTTGATGAACTGCGCTGGCTGCGGCCGGTGCGGCCCGGCGACACGCTACGCGGCATAAGCGAGGTGATCGACAAGAAGGCGTCACAGAGCCGCCCGGAAATGGGGATCGTCCGCAACAAGGTGACGATCCTCAATCAGGACGACCAGCCGGTCCTGACAATGATCCCGATCGCTTTATGGCGGACGCGGCCGGCCTGAACGCTGCTCATTTCCGCCCGAACAGCTTTTCGATATCGCCATGACCGAGTTTCACCCAGGTCGGGCGGCCATGGTTGCACTGGCCCGAACGGGGCGTGACCTCCATTTCGCGGAGCAGTGCGTTCATCTCCGCGACGCTCAGCACGCGGCCGGCGCGGACGGAGCCATGGCAGGCCATGGTCGCGGCGACGAGGTCGAGCCGTTCCTTGAGGGATAGGGCACTGTCATAGGCGGCGAGATCATCGGCCAAATCCGTGACCATGCCCTGCACGTCGGACTGGCCGAGCATGGCCGGCACGGCGCGGACCAGCATGGCGGAGGGGCCAAACCGCTCCAGGTCGAGGCCAAATTCCCGGAGTTCCGCGATACGCGTTTCCAGTCGGTCGCAGGCGGGTTCGTCCAGTTCCACGACTTCGGGCAGCAGCAACGCCTGGCTGGCGACGCCCTGCCCTTCCATCGCCCGGCGCATCCGTTCGAGGGTCAGCCGCTCATGCGCGGCATGTTGGTCGACGATGACGAGGCCGTCCTCCGCCTCGGCCACGATATAGGTGCGCGCCACTTGCCCACGCGCGACCCCGAGAGGGAAGCTGCGCCCTTCGGGCGCGGGCGCGGCGGCGGGTTCGGCCCGGGCCTGCGGTGGGGGCGTCTGAAAGGATGGGCGGCGATCCGCGAAGGAGGATTGCACGAACTGGTTGAAGCTCACCGGCGCAGGCGCCGCCGCCTCGAAGATCGGCATGGCGCCGATCGGGGTGGGCGAGATCGGCTCGGGCTTCCAGGCGGACAGGCCCGCCGGGTCGGCATGTTGGACGGCGCGGAACCCTTCGGCATCGAGCGCGCGACGCAGGCCCGAGACGATCATGCCGCGGATCAGCGCCGGATCGCGGAAACGCACCTCGGTCTTGGCGGGATGGACGTTGACGTCCACCTCCAGCGGCGGCACGTCGAGGAACAGCGCCACCACCGGATGCCGGTCGCGCGCCAGCATGTCGGCATAGGCGCCGCGCAGGGCGCCGATCAGCAGCCGGTCCTTCACCGGCCGGCCATTGACGAACAGATATTGATGATCGCCCACGCCGCGATTGTAGGTCGGGAGGGAGGCGACGCCGGACAGTTGCACCCCGTCCCGCTCCAGCGACACGATCACATGATTGTCGGCCAGCTGCCGGTCGGTGAGCGCAGCGACCCGATCCTCCCGCGCGTCATTTTCCTGCACGCCCAGCACCCGGCGGCCGTCATGCTCGACCGAGAAGGCGACGGCGGGATGCGCCATGGCGAGGCGGCGGACGATGTCGAGGCAGGCAGCATATTCGGCCTTGGGCGAACGCAGGAATTTGCGGCGTGCGGGCACCTTGCCGAACAGCTGATCGACGGTGACACGGGTGCCGGGCGGCAGGGCGGCCGGTCCCTCTGATAGGAGCTGGCCATTGTCGACGGTGCGGTTCCAGCCGTCGCGGCCGCGCGGGCGGCTGTCGATCGACAGGCGGGCGACGCTGGCGATCGACGGCAAGGCTTCGCCGCGGAAGCCCAAAGTGGCCACATTTTCAATGGCATCGTCGGGCAGTTTCGAGGTCGCATGACGCTCCAGCGCGAGCGCCATGTCGGCCGAATCCATGCCGCAGCCATCGTCGCTCACCTCGATCCGGTCCAGCCCGCCGTTGGACAGCCGGACGGCGATGCGAGTCGCGCCCGCATCCAAAGCGTTTTCAACGATTTCCTTGAGCGCGCTGGCGGGTCTTTCGACCACTTCACCGGCAGCGATACGATTGACCAGATGTTCGGGTAGACGGCGTATTGACATTGATTAGTGACTAGCCCAAGCGAGCGCTTTCCGCGAGCCGCGAACCCCAACTTTTTTGCACTGCAAGGCGCAAGGAAGCTAGGCAAGCGGACAAGCGAACCGTAATCCGACCGAACCCCAGAACGCGTCGCGGGGGCGGCGGGCGAAACAGGATAAGGCATGTCGATCTTTTCGCGTCTCTTGAAATTCTCCTCTCAGGATATGGCTATCGACCTCGGCACCGCCAACACGGTGGTCTATGTGCGCGGCCGCGGTATCGTTCTGAACGAGCCTTCGGTGGTCGCGGTCGAGACGCTGAACGGCGTCAAGCGGGTCAAGGCCGTGGGTGAAGACGCCAAGCTGATGATGGGCAAGACCCCGGATTCGATCGAGGCCATCCGCCCGCTGCGCGACGGCGTGATCGCCGACATCGACGTCGCCGAGCAGATGATCAAGCATTTCATCACCAAGGTGCATGGCGGCAAGCACAGCCCCTGGCGCGCGCCGGAAATCGTGATCTGCGTGCCGTCCGGCTCAACCAGTGTCGAGCGCCGCGCCATCCGCGACGCCGCCAGCAATGCCGGCGCCAGCCAGGTCTTCCTAATCGAGGAACCGATGGCCGCCGCGATCGGCGCCGACATGCCCGTGACCGAGCCGATCGGTTCGATGGTCGTCGATATCGGCGGCGGCACAACCGAAGTTGCGGTGCTCTCGCTCCGTGGCCTGGCTTACACCACTTCGGTCCGCGTCGGCGGCGACAAGATGGACGAGGCGATCGTGTCCTTCGTCCGCCGCCACCATAATCTGCTGATCGGCGAAGCCACGGCCGAGCGGATCAAGAAGCAATTCGGTGTGGCCCAGCCGCCCGAGGATGGCGTTGGCGAGACGATTCACATCAAGGGTCGCGACCTGGTGAACGGCGTGCCCAAGGAAATCTCGATCAACCAGGGCCAGATCGCCGACGCGCTGGCGGAACCGATCAGCACGATCGTCGAAGGCGTGCGCATCGCGCTGGAAAACACCGCGCCTGAACTGGCGGCCGATATTGTCGACCAGGGCATCGTCCTGACCGGCGGCGGCGCGCTGCTCAAGGGGCTGGACGACGAACTGCGCGACGAGACCGGCCTGCCCGTCACCATCGCCGAAGATCCGCTGACCTGCGTCGCGATCGGCACCGGCCGCGCGATGGAGGATCCGATCTTTCGGGGCGTCCTGCAAACCGCCTGACCAGAGGGGCTTGAGAGATGGCGCGGCCACCCAGCCGACGCCCCGGCATCAACCGGAAGGCGCAATATAGCCTCTTCGCCAGTTATGTGGTGGCGGTTGCCGGGGCGGCGGCCGGCCTGCTGCTGATCGTGGTCGCGATTTTCGACCCGACCGGCTTTGCCGGGCTGCGCACCGCCACCGCCGAACTGACGCGTCCCGTGTCGACCGGCCTCAAGAATATGGTGAGCGGCATCAATTCGGTCGACGAGGTGCTGGCGTCCTATTGGCGCGCCGGATCGCAGAATGTCGCCCTGCGCCGCCAGGTCGAGGCGGATCGAAACCGCATCATCGAGGCGAAGGCGGTCAAGCAGGAAAATGCGCGGCTCAAGAAGCTGCTGAAGCTGGTCGACGAGGATCAGAGCGATCTGCTGACAGCCCGGCTCATCAGTTCCTCTTCCTCCAGCGCGCGCCGTTTCGCGCGGCTGAACGCCGGGCGCTGGCAGGGCGTGCGGCCGGGTATGCCGGTGCGCGCCGCCGAAGGACTGATTGGCCGCGTCCACACCACCACGCCCAACACTGCCGAAGTGCTGCTGCTGACCGACACCGGCAATATCGTGCCCGTGCGCCGCGCCAATGACAGCGTGCCCGCCATCTCGACCGGCGCGGGCGACGGGTCGCTGGAAATTCGTGCGCTGTCGGCCGGCCGCAACCCGTTCAGGCCGGGCGACCTGCTGGTGACGTCGGGCATCGGCGGCATCTACCAGCCCAATATTCCGGTCGCGGTGGTGGTTCGCGTCGAGGGCGAAATCGCCTGGGGCTTCCCGCTCGCCAATCCGTCGCGCGTCGATGCGGTGGTGGTCGAACGCGCCTTCGAGGAAGTGGTGACGCGGGGCGATCCAGCGGCCGAAGCCGCGCCGCAGGAGGCGGCGAACGCCAGCAACGCGAGCGCGCCGTGATCGATCCGCATCTGCTGCACGTCCCGCGCCTGGGCCGACATCCCGGCCGGTTCCGGCTAGCGGGAACGCCCGTCATTACCGTCATGCTGGGTTCGCTGGCCAGCGCCGTGCCGCTGATCGCCCAGTCGCCGGTGATGCCGACTTTCGGCCTGCTGCTGTTGCTGTCCTGGCGGCTGTTGCGGCCGGAATTGTGGCGGGCCTGGATCGGCCTGCCACTCGGCCTGTTCGACGATATGGTGAGCGGCCAGCCGATCGGCTCCGCCATGTTCCTGTGGACCGTCGCGCTGATCGGCGTTGATTATATCGAACATCGCCTGGTCTGGCGCAGCTATCGGCAGGACTGGCTAATTGCCTCTGTCGCCATTATCTTTTGCCTATCAGGAGGTGTGTTCTTCGCGCGCATCACGGGCGGAGGCGAAATCAGGTTGTTGTTGGTCGCACCGCAAATGGTCTGGACGGTTCTGCTCTTCCCCTTCATCGTCCGGCAATGCGCCCGGATCGACCGCTGGCGCGTGATGGCATGACGTTCATCAACGCCAAGCGCAAGATCGTCACCGAAGCCACCCAGACCTTCACCTTCTCCCGCCGCGCCATGGTGGTGGGCGGGTTGCAGGGGGCGATCGGTGCGCTGCTGATCGGCCGCATGGCCTGGATCAGCGTGGCGGAGAATGAGAAATACAGCCTTCTTTCGGAAAGCAACCGCGTCAACCTGACGCTCATTCCGCCGCGGCGCGGCTGGATACTCGACCGGCACGGCAAGCCGCTGGCGAACAACCGCACCGACTTCCGCGTCGACCTGATCCCGCAGCGCGTCGTCGACGGTGAAGCGACCATCCGCCACCTCGCCCAGTTGCTGAGCCTCCAACCCGATGATGTCGATCGCATCCGCGAGGAACTGGACAAGTCGGCGGGTTTCCGTCCGGTTCAGGTCGCCGACAAGCTGACCTATGACCAATATGCCGCGATCAGCGTCCGCCTGCCCGACCTGCCCGGCGTAGCGCCGAGCCAGGGCTTTTCGCGCTATTATCCGGCGGGCGCGACGGTCGGCCATCTGCTGGGCTATGTCGGGGCGGCGACGGCGGAGGATTACAAGGCGCGCAAAGACCCGCTGCTGATCACGCCGGGCTTCAAGGTCGGCAAGGACGGCCTGGAAAAGGCGTTCGACCGGCATCTGACCGGCAAGCCCGGCGCCAAGCGGGTGGAAGTCACCGCGCGCGGCAAGATTGTGCGCGAACTGACCACGCGCCCCGACACGCCAGGGCGGCAGGTGCGCCTGACGATCGACGCGGGGTTGCAGGAATATGCCGGCCGCCGCCTGGCGACGCAGAGCGGATCGGTGGTCGTCATCGACTGCGCCAATGGCGACGTGCTCGCCATGGCCTCCATGCCCAGTTACGATCCCAACAGCTTTTCCGACGGCATCAGCCATCTGGAATATGAAATGCTGTCGAAGGACGATCATGTCCCGCTGCGCAACAAGACGTTGCAGGGGCTGTATCCGCCCGGATCGACGGTCAAGCCGATGGTGGCGCTGGCGCTGCTGGAGGCGGGTGTCGGGCCGCAGGAGACGATCAGCTGCGCCGGCGCGATCCGGGTCGGCAATACGCTGTTCCACTGCCACAAAAGGCGTGGCCATGGGTCGCTCAACATGCGCGGGGCGATCGCCCAGAGCTGCGACATCTATTTCTACCAGATGGCGCAGCGCATCGGCATGGACCGGATCGCGCAAATGGCGCGGCGGGTCGGCATGGGCCAGCGCTTCGACCTGCCCTTTCCCAGCCAGAGTTACGGCACCGTGCCCGATCCTGCCTGGAAGGAGCGAAAATATAACCAGTCCTGGCAGGTATATGACACGGTGAACGCCACCATCGGCCAGGGCTATATGCTGATCAACCCGCTGCAAATGGCGGTGATGGCGGCGCGGCTGGCGACCGGCAGGCAGCTGATGCCCAATTTCCTGCTGGGCGCGCAGCGCGCCGCACCGGCTCCGGTCGGGGCAAGCGAGGAACATCTGGCGGTCATCCGCGACGCGATGAGCGCGGTGGTGAATGGCGGTGGCACCGGCGGCGCGGCGCGGATGAACATTCCGGGCGTGCTGATCGCGGGCAAGACCGGCACCGCGCAGGTGCGGCGCATCACCATGGCGGAGCGCGCCGGCGGCGTGCGCGGCAACAGTTCGCTCGCCTTCAAGCTGCGCGACCATGCGTTGTTTCAGGGTTTCGCGCCGTTCGACAATCCACGCTATGCGGTCGCCTGCATCATCGAGCATGGCGGACACCTGATCCGCAATGAGGATGCGCCGATGATCGCGAGCGACACCATGTCCTATCTGTTCGACCCGGCCAAGGCGATGGAGAAGCTGGAAACGCTGGAAAAAGGCTGGGGCGGCCCGCCCGCCGAGCGGCAGGCGCGGCAAATGGCCGCCTTTCGCCTGGCCAAGGCGATCGAGAAGGGGCAGGCGCCCCCGCCCGTCGCCGACAATGCATCCAACGCCGCGATCGCCAATGCGACGGCCCCGGCGTCCGCCGCCCCGCCAGCGCCCGACGACGCGAACGACGCTCCACCGCCTCCGGGCAGCAACACCACGGACGCGCCATGAGTATCGTTCCCCAGCCGCTCACCCAATTCCCGTGGCGGGTCGTGCTGCTGCTGCTCGCCATCGCCACCTTCGGAACGCTCGTTCTTTACAGTGCGGCAGGCGGCAATATCTTCCCCTGGGCGGTCAATCAGGGCGTCCGCTTCTGCATCTTTTCCGGCATGGCGCTGGCGTTGAGCCGGGTGCCTTTGGAAATCTTCTCCCGCTTCGCTTTCCCGGCCTATGGCGCGGTTCTGGTCGCGCTGGTGCTGGTCGAGCTGATCGGCGGCGTCGCGGGCGGCAGCCAGCGCTGGATCAACCTGGGCTTCATGCAGTTGCAGCCCTCGGAGTTCATGAAGCCGATCATCGTGCTGGCCGTCGCCAAATTCTACGCCTTGTTGCCGGTGGGCGAGATACGCCGATGGAACGCGATTTGGCCGGCGCTGATATTGATCGGCTTTCCCTGGGCGCTGGTGCTGGTGCAGCCCGACCTTGGCACCGCGACCATGATCATGGCGGGCGGCATCACCGTCATGTTCCTGGCGGGGCTGCCGCTGCGGCTGTTCGTCGGGTCGGGCCTCGCCGTCGCCGCGATCATCCCGATCGCCTTCAGTTTCCTGCATGATTATCAGAAGAACCGCGTCCTCATCTTCCTGGACCCGGAAAGCGATCCGCTGGGCGCCGGCTATCATATCAGCCAGTCCAAGATCGCGATCGGATCGGGCGGCCTATGGGGCAAGGGCTTCCTTCAGGGCACGCAAAGCCATCTCGACTATCTGCCCGAGGGCCATACCGACTTCGTCTTCGCGACCATGGCGGAGGAATGGGGGTTGCTGGGCGGCACATTGCTGATCCTGGGTTTCATGCTGCTGTTCCGCTGGGGCATTCGCGTGTCGATGCGCACGCCCGACAAGTTCGCCCGACTGGTCGCGGCGGGCCTTACGACCACCATCTTTTTCTACGTCGCGATCAACCTGATGATGGTGATGGGGCTGGCGCCGGTAGTGGGTATTCCCCTGCCCTTCATGTCCTATGGCGGATCGTCGATGCTGACCGTGATGCTGTGCGTCGGCATCATCATGGCGATCGACCGTTCGACCAGGCGCCGGGCGAACCCTGGAAATTGGGCCTGATGCCGGTCGGACTGAAAAAATTTCGTAACAAAGCAATTTAATGTTTGCAGAATCACGGGCGACTGCTAACAGCCCGCCCACGCCGGAGCGATACCCCGAGGGGTGCCGCTGAAAGCCAGCGTGGACGCATAGCTCAGTTGGTAGAGCAGCTGACTCTTAATCAGCGGGTCCTAGGTTCGAGCCCTAGTGCGTCCACCATTTTTCACTAGAAAATTCATTAATCAGCGGGCCATCCCCGCGAAGCGCTTGCGATATTCGGCGGGGGTCACGCCGACGTGCCGAACGAATGCACGGCGTAGCGTATCGGCGTCGGCGAAGCCGCAATGCGCCGCTACCTGCTTGGGTGCCTCACGCCCATCCTCAAGCAGCCGGCGCGCCGCGCCCACCCGCGCTTCCTCGACCCAGCTTGCCGGCGTGATGCCGACCTCCTTGCGAAACAGCCGTGCAAAGTGGCGTGGGCTAAGGTCGAGGCGCCCGGCAAGCGCCGCAATGCTGTGGTCGAGCGCAGGGTTCGCCGCTACCCAGCGCTGAAGCTCCTGCAGCGCCGCGCGGCCGGCAGGGACGGCCTCGCCCCTGCGGCTGAACTGCATCTGGCCCCCAGGGCGCTTGAAAAACATGACAAGCTGGCTCGCGACGCGCATTGCAATCATGCGCCCCAGATCCTCCTCGACAAGCGCCAATGCAAGGTCGAGCCCTGCCGTCACACCCGCTGCGGTGCGCACCGGTCCGTCACGGACCAGGATCGCATCTTCATCGACTGTCACCTCAGGAAAGCGCCCCGCCAGTTGCGCGGCCACCGCCCAGTGCGTAGTCACCCGCCGTCCGTCGAGCAGATCCGCAGCGGCGAGAAAGAAGGCGCCGCTGCACACCGAACCAAAGCGCCGCGCCGCCGACGCCTGCCACCCCAGCCAGTCAACCAGCGTCTGATCGACCGGCATGTTCGCCGCATCGGGGCATCCGGCAACGAGCAGAGTGTCGATCTCCGCGTCAGGATCGCGCCCGATGACATGGTCGGGAACGAGCCGTACGCCCGAAGAGCTGCGAATGGGGTCCGGTGCGCGTGCCGCGACCATCAGGCGGTAGACCTCCTCGCCGGCCTGAGCATTCGCTTCGGCGAAGACATCAAGTGGCCCCGAGACATCAAGCAATTGCACGCCGGGCAACGCCACCATCATCACCGTTCTTGTGCGCTGGCCCATTGATGTCCGCCTTGGTCCGCTTTTGTCCTGATTAGACGTATTACCTCGATTGAAGACAGGTTTAGCGACTCCCTATCCTGCTGGCGAGCAAAAATGAAGGAGAAAGCCAATGTCACTCACCCAACAGACAAGCATTCCTGACAGCAAGCTTGCGCGCGCGATCACCGAATTTATCCGTGACACCGAGACCGACCTGCTCTTTAACCATTCGAGCCGCGTCTATCATTTCGGCGCGCTGGCCGGCGTCCATCGCGGCCTGACTTTCGACCACGAACTGCTCTACGCTGGGGCCATGTTCCACGATATCGGGCTAATGCCGAGCCATAGCAGCCAGGACGAGCGCTTCGAGGTCGATGGCGCGCACGCGGCGCGGGACTTCCTGCTGAGCCACGGCATCCCCGAGGCTGACGCCTATATTGTCTGGACGGCAATCGCGCTCCACACGACGCCGGGCATCCCCATTCACATGCACCCGGTCGTCGCGCTCGTCACCGCTGGCGTCGAGATGGATGTGCTCGGCCTGACCTATGATCAATATTCGGATATCGAGCGCGAAGCGATCGTCGATGCCTTTCCGCGCACTCCGACCTTCAAGGACGATATCATCCAGGCCTTCTACGACGGCATCAGTCACAAGCCCGACACAACGTTCGGCAACGTCAAGGCCGACGTCATTGCCGACAAGGAACCCCATTTTCATCGGGGCAATTTCTGCAGCATCATCCGCTGCTCGGCCTGGAGCGGGTGAGGGGAATCGAACCCCCGTCGTCAGCTTGGGAAGCTGCTGCTCTACCATTGAGCTACACCCGCTTGGTCCCGCGTCCATGGCCCAAGCCATGGGGCGCTGTCAACGGGACTTAATAGGGCGCATCCGCATCCTTCGCCGGGATGGCCCCGCGACGACCGATATTCCATCCCGCGAGGCGATGCCCGGCCAGCGCCGCATCGGCCGGCATCATCCCTGCCAGCCGGGCATGGAGATAGCCCGCATTGAACGCGTCACCCGCACCGCTCGAATCGATGACGTCGATCAGGCGTGGCGGCGCGACCAGTTCGTCGCCAACAAGACAACCTTCGCCGCCCAACTTGACGATGATCTCCCGCCCCTCGTTCGCGCCCCAGCGCGCTGCCGTGTCGCGGGCATCATCCGCCTCGCCCATCTCGACCTCGTCCGCGAGCGTCGGCAGGCCGATGTCCGCGAGCGCGATCGCCCGGTCGCGCCAGCGCCGCGCGGTCGCGGCATCGGGCCAGAGCCGCGCTCGATAATTGCCGTCGAACGCGACCTTCCCGCCCCGCGCCTTCACCGTCGCGCTCAGCGACAGCAACGCCTCGCGGCCTTCATCGGGCAGGATCGCCAATGTGATGAGCGAGAAATAGAGCAGGTTCGATTGCGCCGCCTGCTCCACCATAGCCTCGCTGGCCGGTAGGGCGAACATCCGCTTTGCGGCCGCCTCGCTCCGCCAATAATGGAAAGTGCGTTCACCCGTCGCATCGGTTTCGATCGCATAGAGGCCCGGCAGGCAACCGTCGGCCGCCAGCACCAGCGAGGTGTCCACCCCCTCGGCTTCCCATTGCGCACGCAGATCTGCGCTCATCGGATCGGCGCCGAGCGCGCTTGCCAGGCGCACCTTGTCGCCAGACCGGGCCATATGCACTGCGGTATTGATGACATCGCCGCCATAACGCAGGTTCCAGTTGTCGCCCTGCCCGCGGCTCAGTTCCAGCATCGCCTCGCCAATGACCGTGATCGTCGCGCCTGCGCCCATGCTCATGCCTCGTCCCATTTCCATTGCTGCGCTGCGTCGTGGGCAGAGCGACCGCCCGAGTCAAGCCATCCCGCTCGTCGGCGCGCGCACGCGCACCTACGGAACGTTCGCCCGCAACCCGCGTTTCGTCCTTGGCACCAGAGACGCCGCCAATTCGCGCGTCCTGATCGGGGAACCCATGACCACCGTCCTGTCCGACGCGAACAGCAATCGTTTCGAACTGCTGGTGCAGAGCATCACCGACTATGCCATCTTCATGCTGGACCCCAATGGAATCGTCGTCAGTTGGAATGCGGGCGCGCGTCGCTTCAAGGGCTATGAGGCCCAGGAAATCATCGGTGAGCATTTTTCCCGTTTCTACACGGCCGAAGAGCAGGCGGCGGGCATTCCCGTCCTCGCCCTCTCGACCGCCGAGCGTGTCGGCCGGTTCGAGGCCGAAGGATGGCGTGTCCGCAAGGACGGCACGCGCTTCTGGGCCAATGTCGTCATCGACCCGATCCGCGACCCGGCGGGCAATCTCCTGGGCTTTGCCAAGATCACCCGCGACCTCACCGAACGGCGTGAAGCACAGGAGGAATTGCGCAAGAGCGAGGAGCGATTTCGCCTGCTGGTCGAAAGCGTCACCGATTATGCCATCTTCATGCTTGATCCGGTCGGGACGATTACGAGCTGGAACAGCGGCGCTGCGCGGTTCAAGGGCTATAGCGCGGAAGAGATTATGGGAGAGAATTTCTCCCGCTTCTATTCGGAGGAGGACCGGCTCGCCGGCCTGCCTTCCCGCGCGCTGAACACGGCCGAACGGGAAGGCCGGTTCGAGGCGGAGGGGTGGCGCATCCGCAAGGACGGCACGCGCTTCTGGGCCAATGTCGTCATCGACCCGATCCTCGACCCGACGGGCAATCTCCTGGGCTTTGCCAAGATTACCCGCGACCTCACCGAACGGCGCGAGGCGCAACGCGCGCTCGACGAAGCGCGCGACGCCATCATCCAGACGCAGAAAATGGACGCCATCGGCAAGCTCACCGGCGGCGTCGCCCATGATTTCAACAATCTGCTCGCTGTGATCGTCGGCAGCCTGGATCTGGCGCGGCAGCGGATGGCGAGTGGCGCCGATATCAGCCGCTATCTCGACAATGCGATGGCGGCGGCCGAGCGCGGCGCCACCCTGACCCAGCGGATGCTCGCCTTCGCCCGGCGACAGGAACTGAAGCTGCAAAGCGTCGATTGCGTGGCGTTGGTGCGCGGCATGGCCGAGTTGCTCCAGAGCACGATCGGAACCAGCGTCGCCATCGACACGCGATTTCCGCTGACCCTGGCACCGGCCTATGCCGACCCGGCCCAGCTGGAACTGGCGCTGCTGAACCTGGCGGTCAATGCGCGCGATGCCATGCCCGATGGCGGCCGGATCACGCTGGAAGCGACCGAGGCGCTGATCGCCGACGAAACGCTCTCCGGCCTTTCGCCGGGCTCCTATATTTGCCTTTCGGTGGTCGATGACGGCGAAGGCATGGACGCAGGCACGCTGGAACATGCGCGCGAACCTTTCTTCACCACGAAGGGCGTGGGCAAGGGCACAGGCCTTGGACTGTCTATGGTGCATGGCTTCGCCCAGCAATGCGGCGGCGCGCTGACCATCATCAGTGCGCCGGGAGCGGGCACCACCGTGTCGCTCTGGCTTCCCGTTTCGCTGGTGGACCCCGCCGAGGAACGGGACACCGCGGTCGATCTGCACGGCAGCGCCGTCATCCCGATGGTGATCCTGGCGGTGGACGACGACAATCTGGTGCTGACCAATACAGCCGGCATGTTGGAGGATCTTGGTCATACGGTCTTCCAGGCCGGCAGCGCGGCGGATGCGCTGCACATGCTGGAGGAAGCCAATGTCGATCTGGTCGTGACCGATCATGCGATGCCCGGCATGACCGGCGCGCAACTGGCGGACCTGATCGAACAGAAGCATCCGGGCCTACCCGTCATCATTATCACCGGCTTTGCCGAACTGCCCCCGCACGCCAGCGACAGGATTCGGCTGGATAAGCCGTTCAAACAGGCGGAACTGGCGAGAGCCGTCATGGTCGCCAGTCATGATGCGACCTCGGGTCGATTGATCCGGTTCGCCACGCCACTCGACAGTGATTGATATCCGGCACTGGGCGCGGGTAGCAATGAAGAGGGATCATTCCGTAAGCGCTATCCCCCGCAGAGATCGAAATTTGCAGCGCAAGAGCCCATATCAGTGGTTGATATGATTTGCTGCGTTACCACAATTATTTGCGATCGCGCAGCAGAAGCATAAGAAAAATCATGTTTTTCATTCATTCGCCCTTGCAAGCATGGCAGAGTTGCCCAATGGGATCGGAACAACCATCCCCTCCAGCTGCCGCAGGACCGAATGGACATGCCGACCGCGCCTACCCCGACTTCCCATTTCTTTACGTCGCTGCGGTCGCGGCTGCACTATCTGGATTGGGGCAATCCGTCCGCGCCTCCGCTGATCCTGGTCCATGGCGGTTTCGATCATGCGCGAAGCTGGGACTGGACAGCGCGCGCCCTGGCGCAGGACTATCACGTCATCACCCCCGACCTTCGCGGCCATGGCGATAGCGCCTGGTCGCCCGAAGGCTCTTACATGATGGCCAATTTCGTCTATGATTTGGCCTTGCTGGTCGATCTGCTCGATCGCGCGCCCGTTACGATCGTCGGCCATTCGCTCGGCGGCGCGATCAGCCTGCGCTATGCCGGCCTGTTCCCCGAAAAGGTCGGGCAGATCGTCGCCATCGAGGGGCTGGGTTTCTCGCCCGAGCGGCTGAAACAGAAAGCGGAGGATGCGACGCCCGACGTCTGGCGCCAGTGGATCGACGGACGCCGCGCCAGTGCCCGCCGCGGGACGCGCCATTATCCCACAATTGAAGCCGCCGTCGGCCGTATGCGCGAACGTAATGAGCATCTGTCGGTCGAACACGCGCTGCACCTGACGCACCATGGCGTGAATCGGAACGAAGACGGCAGCTATAGCTGGAAATTCGATCCCTATCTCAACCATGCCGCGCCGCACATGGGCACGGATGCCGAACTGCCTGACTTCTGGTCGCGGATCAGTTGCCCGACCCTGCTCTGCCTGGGCAAGGACAGTTGGGCATCCAATCCGGCCAAGGATGGACGCATGGCCCATTTCCGCGACGCCCGGCTGGTGGAGTTCGCCAATGCCGGCCACTGGCCCCACCATGACCAGTTTGACCGCTTCATCGCCGAACTGCGCGCCTTCCTTGCGCCGCCCGGGCGTCCGGGTCAAACCGTGAAACCCTCCACCGCCGCCTGATATTCCGCCTTCAGCCGTGCGATGAAATCCGCGGCCGGCTGAATCCGGTCGATCGCGCCGATGCCCTGCCCCGCGCCCCAGACATCGCGCCATGCCTTTTTCTCGCCGCCGGTCAGGCTGGCAAAATCCATGTCCTTGGCCTCGGGCAGACTGTCCGGGTCAAGCCCCGACGCGACGATGCTGGGCCGCAGATAATTGCCGTGGACCCCGGTAAAGACGTCCGAATAGACGATGTCGCCCGCGCCGCTGTCGACGATCATCTGCTTATAGGCGGTATCGGCGTTGGCCTCCGTCGTGGCGATGAAGGGCGACCCCATATAGCCGAGGTCCGCGCCCATCATCCGCGCCGCCGCGATCGCGCGTCCGGTCGCGATCGCGCCGGACAGGGCCAGCGGCCCGTCGAACCACTGGCGGATTTCCTGGATCAGCGCAAAAGGCGACAGCGTCCCGGCATGGCCGCCCGCGCCCGCCGCCACCGCGATCAGGCCATCCGCGCCCTTCTCGATCGCCTTGCGGGCAAAGACATTGTTGATGATGTCGTGCAGGACGATGCCGCCATAGCTGTGGATCGCCTGGTTCACATCCTCCCGCGCGCCGAGCGAGGTGATGACGATCGGCACCCGATACTGGACGCAGAGCTTCAGATCCTCCTCCAGCCGGGCATTGGTCCGATGGACGATCAGGTTGACCGCGAAGGGCGCATCCCTCTCCGTCAAGGCCTCACCCAGTTGCCGCAGCCACGCCTCGAACATGCCCGAGGGTCGGGCGTTGAGCGAGGGGAAGGCGCCGACGATACCGCTGCGGCACTGGGCGATGACCAGATCGGGCTGCGACACGATGAACATCGGAGAACCGATCAGCGGCAGCGACAGGCGGTCACGGAGCAGCGGCGGCAGGGTCATATAGGGCGTCCTCTCTTCTGATTCTCTCGCGCTAACACCGCTGAACCCGCAGAAAAAGGCGAAAAATTGCTGTATTGATGATATAATACAGTAATGATAGCATGACGTCGGCACAATGTCCCGGGAGCAGGACCGATGTATAGCGAGAGCGATCTACAGGATGCCGTAACGGCCGGTGCATTGACACCCCAGGCCGCGCAGGCGTTGCGCGACCATGTGGCGCAGCTACGCGCCACCCCGGTGGTCGATGAAGAGCATTTTCGGCTGCTGACCGGATTCAACGATATCTTCGTGACGATCGCCAGCGTGATCCTGCTCGTGGCGCTCGGCTGGCTCGGAAACAGCCTGCGATTCGGGGCGGCCGATCATCACCCCGCCTTCATGTCCGGCGTGCTGGTCGCGGCGGCGAGCTGGGGCCTGGCCGAATATTTCACCCGCCAGCGACGGATGGCGCTTCCTTCCATATTGCTGCTTTGCGGCTTCGTCGGCGGTATCGCCTTCGCGCTCGGCACCCTCGCGTCGCAGATATTTCCGCGCGCCGGGGACAGTGCAGCAGCGCTGATCCTGTCGGGCGTCGCCGCGATGAGCGCCCTCGCGGCCTGGGCGCATTGGCAGCGCTTCATGGTCCCGATCACGGTGGCCGCCGGCGCGGCCGCCGCGGCGGGCGTGGTCGCGGGTCTGGTCATCGCCGCCTTCCCGGAAGACGAAACCCTGCCCTTCCTGCTGCTGCTCGCATCCGGCATCGCCATCTTCCTGCTCGCCATGCGCTGGGACATGAGCGACCGGGCGCGGATCACCCGCCGGTCGGACGTCGCCTTCTGGCTGCATCTCGCCGCCGCGCCGATGATCGCCCATTCGCTGTTCCACCTGCTCGGCGTGCTTGACGGCGACGAGATCGGCGCCGGCCGGGCGCTGCTGGTCATCGCGCTCTATGTCGCCTTCGGCCTCGTCGCGCTGGCGATCGACCGCCGCGCGCTGCTGGTATCCAGTCTCGCTTATGTTCTCTTCGCCCTCTATGCCCTGTTCAGGCAGGCCGGTGCGGTGGAACTGTCCTGGGCGCTCACCAGCCTGGTCATCGGATCGGCGCTGCTGCTGCTCTCCGCGCTCTGGCACCATGCCCGCGCGCTGATCGTGCATGGCCTGCCTCCGGCCCTGACCGATCGCCTTCCCTATCTCGATCGCGCCGCCGTCTGACGACCGGCGACTGAAGCCGTCCATTATCCTGCGAAGTTCACTCTGTCGTGGGCCAAATTCCCGCAAACGCGCCCGTGAAGCGTCTGCAACGCGCCTGCAAAGCGACACCGGCGCAACGGGAGAAAGCGGCTGGGGAAGGACGGCCTGGCGACGGGCCGGCGCTGGAAAGGCGCCTGCGATATAGCGCGGCGCCGGAAACGCAAGGGGAGCAGGCTGTTCCATCGCACAGGACAGATCAGAGAAAATCCTACATTGGAAGGCGCTTCGCGACGTGCGCAGCGTAACCCCTGCGGATCGGCACACGCCCTTGGGGGGCGGATCATTGGAGACGACCAGTTTTCGCCGTTCCCAATAGCAACCTGTCACCCTAATACTTGCCGTTGCGTGCCCCCGTCCATTGAGCAGATTGCCAACATGGAAATCTCTATCATCTTCGACACCGCGTTTCAGGGTCAGGCGGCAGGCGCAGTCTGGATCGTTCAGAGCGACGATAACCGCCGATGGTTTGATAAGCAGTCTGATCTTGATGCTGGAAGCGCCATATTCTTTCCGGAGGGTGAGGAGATCGGGCGTGATGCGATATTACGGTCCATCTGGAACGTTCAGGAGCATTATCCGGATTGGTCACGGATCAACGTCTATGGCGCGGTCCTGACCCAAGAGTTGGCGAGCGAACTCCGTGATGAGGGGCACGCGATGGAGACGGAAAAGGGGTTCGCGCTCGTCTGCACATAGACCGCTTCCCCATCGAAACGACCCGAAAGCCGCCTTTCCGCTTTCCACCCTTTTTCGTCATTGCGAGCGCAGCGAAGCAATCCAATGTCACCCCCTTATGGATTGCTTCGCTGCGCTCGCAATGACGATGGGTGATTTGAGCAAGGGCCGCCTGTCCGCTTCCCACCCTTTTCGTTATTCCCGCAACCCAAAGGGCTGCCCCGGGCCAATGCGGGAACCCATCTCATGACCTTGCGGACAGCACTGCGTTGGGGAAATGGAACCCCGCCTGCGCGGGGATGACGGTAGGAAAGGGGATGGCGGCAAGAAAGAAGTCAGTCCGCAATCCATCGTCACGGAGCGGATCGCCATGACCGAAAAGGGCCGGTGCGTTTCCGCACCGGCCCTTTTCTATTGATCCATGGTCGGACCGATCAGTTGATCGTGCCCAGCCCCTTGATCGCGCCATCGACCAGATCCTTGTCCGCCTTGGCATCATGATTCTGGGCGATCAGGGCGGCGGCGGCGGCGGTGGCCGCGTTCACCGTCTTGGTGCGGATGCTTGCGATGGCGGCGCGTTCGGCGGCGCCAATCTTGTCCTCGGCCATCTTCTGACGACGAGCGACCAGCGCCTCGGCGTTGACCCTGGCGTCGGCGATCAGCCCTTCGGCTTCATGCTCGGCCGCCTTGCGCATGGCATCGGCTTCGCCGGCGGCAGCGGCCAGCTTCGCTTCATATTCGCCCTTGAGCGCTTCGGCTTCGGCGCGAAGCTTCGAGGCTTCGGCCAGTTGCGCCTTGATCTGCGCGATCCGGCCGTCCAGCGCGCCGCCGATCAGGGCAGGCACCTTCTTGACCAGCAGGATGACGATGAACACCGCCATCGCCAGGCTGACCCAGGCGGTAGCGTCCATGCCGACCGCCTTGGGATCGGTATGCGGCTCGACGCCCTCATGCGCGACGGTGCCGACCGGCTCCATGCCTTCGCTGTGGATCGCTTCGCGCAGCGACGGAGGCGTCGCTGCATTATGCTGTGCTGCTGCCTCAGCCATGGGCCAGTGCCGCCTTTACTGCGTTGCGGGCCGCTTCGTCCGACGCTTCGGCGCCGGAAATGCGAGCCACCATGTCGCGCGCCGCATCGGCGGCGACGGTTTCGATTTCTGCCAGCGCCGCGTTGCTCGCGACCTGGATGCGCGCTTCGGCCGCGGCGATCCTGGTCGCGACGTCGGCATCGGCGGCGGCGAGCTTCGTTTCCGAAGATTTGGCCGCTTCCGCCTTCGCCTTGGCCATCACGGCCTGAGCGGCGGTGCGGTTTTCGGTATCGCGGGCGCGATAATCCGCTTCCGCCTCGTCAGCGCGGGCAAAGGCCGCCTTCGCCGCGTCCAGATCACCGCTGATCTTCGCGTCGCGCGCGTCCGCCGTGCCCTGAACCTTGGGCACCATGCCAAGGCCAATGACGAAGAAGACGAAGCCGAACGTCACCAGCAGCCAGAAAATCTGACTGGAATAGGTTTCGGCGATTTGCGCGATTTGAGGCATTTTACGGGTCCGTCCGATCAGAGGGCGGTCAAATATGGGAAGCGGGCAAGGTTCAGGCGAGAGCCGCCCCGCCCGCTCCAGTCGTGCTTTAGGCCACGAACACCAGGATCATGGCGATAACGAACGCCAGCAGACCCAGAAGTTCCGCCGCGGCGAAACCGATGAACAGGCGACCCTGCTGGCCGTCAGCGGCGCCCGGATTGCGCAGCGCGCCTTCCAGGAACGAACTGAAGACGTTGCCTACACCGAGGGCGGCGATGCCCGCGCCGATCGCGGCCAGGCCAGCACCGAGCAGCTTTGCGGCTTCTGCGTCCATGTCGTAAACTCCCTTGTTAAACAATTAAAAACGTTGAAGAAATTTTTGAAAAGTCAGTGCAGATTCTCGGCGTCGTTCAGATAGACCGAGGTCAGCAGCGCGAACACATAGGCCTGGATCACCGCGACCAGCACTTCCAGTGCGCTGATGCCGATCATCAGAACGAAGCTGGCGGTGCCCACGGTCAGGCCATAGCCGACCCCCGCATTCGAGCTGTTGATGACGAAGCCGGCCAGAACCTTGAGCAGGACGTGGCCGGCGGTCATCGCGACGAACAGTCGCAGGCCCAGGCTGAACGGACGCACCATGAACGAGATCAGCTCGATCGGGAAAATGACCGGGATCATCGGCAGGGGCGTGCCGTGCGGCACGAACAGCGAGAAGAAGTGGAAACCATGCTTCCAGAAGCCGACGATCAGCACGATCGAAAAGCTCATGATGGCGAGCACGCCGGTCGCGGTGAAGTGGCTGGTGAAGGTGAAGGGATGAACCCCGAACAGCCCCAGCGGCAGCAGGCCCAGCAGGTTCGCCAGCAGGATGAACATGAACAGCGAGAAGACGTAGGGGATATATTTGCGCCCCTTGTCGCCGATATTGGCGACCAGCAGATTCTTGATGAAGCCGGTCATATATTCGACCGCCATCTGCCATCGGCCCGGAACCAGTTCGCGCTTCATGCCGCCGATCACGAAGATCCACAGCACCACGGCGGCGAGCACCATGTAGAGCGCGCTGTTGGTGAAGGCGATGTTGAAGCCGCCGAGCGACAGATGATCCGTCCCGAACAGCGGTTCGATCGCAAACTGGTGCATCGGATCGATTTTGCCGGATTCTGCCACGTTGACCCCTGTAACGTTCAAGTCTTCGGACTATGCCGAGGCGGCCCTATCGGTCGGGACGCTTCGTCGTCGTCAATCTGATGATGTTCCTGAACGCCACCACGATCCCAAGACCGAGGAACAGAAGCAGGAGCCAAGGGGATGTATCGAAAAGCCGGTCGAGAACCCAGCCGATCAACGCACCGCCGACAAGACCGCCGATCAGTTCCGCCAGAACCCGGTTGCCCAGGCGCGACCCATCGTCCGCCTGCTGCTCCCTTGCCCCCTGCCTGACCTTTTCGACATGCTCGGCCTTCGCGATCCGCTCCTCAAGCGAAGCGATCCGCGAGTCCTCGCCCGCCGGGTCCTGTTCGGGTGTGTCCGCCGCCATCGTCATCCTCCATCGGGCATTTCAACCCGTGTCGGTCGGCATGGCGCTTGCGGCTGCACCCGTCAAGGCGAGGCCCCTCTAGAAAGGGTTGAAGAGAGTGTCAACCCGCCCAAAGGCCGGGAAATCGGCGTTTTGGATCGAATGGATTTGCCGCCTTGCATTCAGCTATTTTCCTATTTAGCTAAATTTGCATGGACAAGATCTTCAAGGCGCTGGCGTCCGAACCGCGCCGCCGCATCCTGAATCATCTGGCCGTCGAGCCGATGACCGTGGGCGAGATCGCCGACAATTTCGAGATGGCGATGCCCTCCATTTCCCGGCATCTGGCGGTGCTGAAAGGGGCTGGCGTCGTGCGCGAACAGAAGCGCGGGCAATATGTCCTCTACTCGCTGGCGGCGGATCATCTGACCGACCAGCTTTATGATTTCCTGTCGCCTTTTTGCGCGCGGGCGCGCGGAATCGTGGAGGAGCGGCCGCCGCGGCGCAGGCGGGATTGAAGGGTTTCCAATCTCCGTTCGCCATGAGATTGTCGAAGGGCTGGCCTACATCGGGAGAAGTGCAGGGCTTCGACAGGCTTAGCCCGCACAATTCGCTCTAACGATAGGTAAAGGCGCGGTGACGGGGCCACCGCGCCTTCTTTTCATTCCGTCCGCGAGGCTGATCAGCCGGCCGTGGCGCAATAGGGCGGCAGGGCGATCGCCCCGGCGCCCTTGGTCTGCCATCCGCCGGCGCCGATGCGATAGACCTGACCCTGCTTCACCCGACTGCTGAGCGTCTGGCAGCCGGTCGCGGCGGCGACGTCCTGCACGGTGACGCCGCGCTGGCCAGCGAGCTGGGTATAGGCCGCGCGGCGCTTGATATTGATCGATTCGACCTCCGAACGAACGTCGGCGCCCACCGACCCGGCGATGCCGAGATAGCCGTCGGCCTGCTCGCCCACCGTCCCGGCGTTCATGGCGGCTACGACGGCGCCGGACTGGGCGCGGGCGGGCGCGGTCATGATGAAGCCGCTCGCCAGCGCAGCCACGGCGCCAGCGGCGATCATCAGCTTAGGCATAAGCAACTTGCGTGTCATTGCGGGAACAACTCCGGGTTATTCTGGATGAGATCCTGCGCGTCGCGTTGCAGCTTCACGACGACCTCCTGCTGCACCTTGACGTTCAGGTTGATTTCGATGGGGCGATCAGGGGCCTTCACCTGAATGCATCCCCCCAAAGCGAGGCCGGCGAAACCGGCGGTCATGATTGCGCGTGTCTTCATTTCGGCTCCCCGTCTGGCACAGTCTCGCTTTCCCGCGGCTGAACCGCAAGATTTTGTTGCGGACCCGTTCGCATTTCGCCCTGCACCTGATCGCCGATGCTGTTCTGGATCAGTTGCGAGGGATCGATGAAGGATTGGGCGGTGCCCATCAGCCCGCGGAAGGGCGCGGCGATCCGCACGTTGAAGATGAAGGGCAGACCGATGAAGTTGCGCGCGATCCCGCCCGGCGCGTCGCCCAGCTTGCCCCGGTTGACGCCATTGAAGACGACGTTCGTCACCATCTCTCCGTCGAGCGCGCCGTCCATCAGGATTGTCAGACATTTATATTGCAGATTCTTAAGCGCGTCGAAGGCCATCTTGCCCATCATGCCCAGTTGCTCGTTCGACACCGGGCCGACATAGGACAGCACGCCCGACTGGCGGGTCGGATCGCAGGGAATGGTCGGCAGCACCCCTTCGGGCATGATGAGCGGCGGCATACCCTGCTGCCGCGCGACCAGCACGCCGCCGGAAACCCGGCCGCCCTTGGCGTTGAAGATGAGCGGCATGATGCCGTCGAAGGTGCCGGTCGCCGACACATTGTCCAGTTCCATCGCCTGGATGAAGGCGCCCGCGTCCAGCCCGATGACGCGGAAGGTCATGTAGCGGTCGACATCCTCGCCGAAGTTCATGGTCGTGGGCAGCAGGTCCAGCTTGCCGCCGGAGAAGGGCCAGCCGCCCCCTTCGATCCGCACCTTCTGCCCGGCTTCCAGACGATAGCGGACCACGCCGTCCTCCACCTCAACGCCGGGATTGACCTTTTTGATGCGCACTTCCTGCCCCGGCGCGGTGATCATGCCGATCAGGTCGGTGAAGCGGATTTCGCCAGACAGCCCCTCCACCGGGCCGAAGGCGGCGGCGAAATTCGCATTGTCGGTGCGGAAGGTGCCGCTGCTGGTGACGGTGGCGCCGGTCCAGTCGATTCGTCCCTGCCCCGTCACGGTCGCCTTCACATTGGCGATGACGCCCAGGGTCAGCGGCGTCACCGCATCGGGCTGGAAGGCGGGATTGAAGGTAAGGTTGGGGACGGCGAGATCGGCATGGCCCCTCCCGCTGCCGAGATCATGGATAATGTCCGCCTTTGCCACCGTCGCGCCACTGCGGGTCATCGTGCCGGTGGCGGCGATGCGGCCATCCTTCAGCGTCAGCGCGAAATCGGGGACGGAGAGCGGGTTGAAGCGCGCCGTTTCCTGCGCATCACGCACGGTCATGGCGGCGCGCAGGCCGAGCACGCCCCTGACGAAGCTCCAGTCGCCCGCCCCCTGCTCGACGATCAACGGCACGGCGCCGATCTGCCCGCCCGCGCCGGTCAGCTTGCCGGCAAGGCCATCGGCGGTCATCGCGCCGTCCATGGCGGCTGCGGACAGGCGGACCGGGGCGTCCTGCGGGCCGATGGTCAGCGCCGGATTGGCGAGCGCGAAGCCGGTCTTGCCGAGCGCGACGCGCACCTGATCGGCGATCAGGCGCATCGGGCTGTCGCCGCTGCGGCCTTCGAGCGCCAGATCGCGGATCGCCGCCCCGCCCCGGACGCCGCCCGGCCCCATGGCGAGCATCGCCCCGCCCTCGACCGGGCAAAACGTCTGTCGGGTCTGGCCCAGTGCGAAATTGCCGTAGCGCGCCTCCAGCAGCGACACCGGCACGCAGCCCGGATTGATCGCCACCGCGCCGTTGGCGGCGACACGCCCCTCGACCGGCAGGCTGAGGCCGCGCACATGGCCATCGGGCAGCGGACCATCGAGCCGCATCGCGGTCGCAAAATGGGTCGCGCCATTCCGGTCGGCGGTGAACCGCACCCGATCGAGCGCCAGTTTCGCCTCACCGGCCGCATAGGGTTCTACGAACAATTGTCCGCCAAAGCCGCCGCCCGGCCGCCGCGCAAGCCGCAGCGCGGCCTGCGGCAGGCCGCCGCCCTGCGTCGTGATCGCGCCGTCGAGCGCCCAGTCCATCCCGGCCGCCTTCCCCGGCTCCCTGCCCGGCCAAGCCAGCGTCACCCGCCCGCCCCGCGCGATGCCGATGCGCGCGCCGCTCCGCGCGTCAATGGCGGTGTCGGTAATGACCAGGCTGCCATTGCCGGGCTTCTGCACCAGGGCGAAGGTCGTGCGCAGCCGGTTGCGCCGCCCGGCCTGTTCGACCGCATCGGCGAGCTTCACCGCCAGCGGCCCGACCGGCGTGCCGGCGGCGGATGCGCGCAAGCCCGTCAGCGGATTGCCGCCAGCCATATGCAGGTCTTCGCCGGACAATGCGCCTTGCAGGCTCTGGCCGTCCTTTCCCAGCACCCAGTCACCCGCCAGAAAAGCGTCGCGCAGCACCGCGCCGTGCCCGGTCAACGCCTTTGCGCCCATGCGGACCTTGCCGCCGGTGCGGGCCGCCGTGCCGTCGAAATCGACGCGACCGTCAGGTGCGGCCAGCACCAGCCCCCCGCCCCTCAACGCCTCGCCCGACAGGTCGACATGGCCCGTCCATCGATCCAGCGCCTTGCCCAGGGTGAGATCAATCGCCGCCGCCGGTTTCGAGATCGCCGCGCCGGCATCGCGGCAGGCGATGGCGTCCGCCCGCACCGGGCCGGTCAGGTGCGGCGCGCCCTGCCGCATCGCGATCGTCACCATCGCCGTGCCCCGCGACAGGCCGCAGCCCGCCAGCGACGCGCGCGGCATGGCGGCCGCCAGCCGGCCCCGGAAACCGGACTTCAGATTGCCGTCACCGTCGATCTGCATCCCGATCCGGCCGGCGTCGGTGTCCAGCGTCACCCGCGCATCGGCGAGCGAAACGCGGATATCGGGCAGGCTGAAGGGCGCGGTCGAATCCGGGTCGCGGAACCGATCCAGTTCGCCCAGCCGCATTACGCCGTCATGGAAAGAACCGCGCAGCCGCACGCCGCCGGCCCGCACCGCCGCGACCTGCGGCGTCAGCCCGGTGAAGGCGATGTCCACCTCGACCCAGTGGGCGGTCAGGTCTGGCTTTGCCGGATCGCCCAGCACGATATTCTCGATCCGCTGAGTGCGCAGGCCCACATCGACCAGATCATAATTGGCCTGGACACCGCGACGGTTGAGTTCGCGGCTAACGAAATTCTCCGCGATCGGCGCGCGCTGAGTCCACAGGCCAACCAGCACCAGCGCCAGTGACCCCGTACCCACGCCCAGCCAGCGCAGCCATGCCCGGCGAACCGCTTCTTCGCCGTTCTCTTCTTCCATGCCTATGGCAAACCCCGGCTCTCATGTTGACGCTGACGGTCCGTGACGGGACCATAACGTCTCTCCTCCCCTAAATATCCTTGCTCCACGATTCCGCAACGCATAGCGTCGTTTAGCGTCGACAAGGGGGACGGAAGATTGGCCGAACAGGACGCGAAAGCCAGCCATGACGGCACGGGCCATCGAGCGCGATTGCGGCAGAAACTGGCCGAAAATGGCGGCGATGCGCTGCACGACCATGAACTGATCGAATATCTGCTGGCGCTGGCCATCCCCCGCCGCGACACCAAGCCGCTGGCCAAGTCATTGTTGCGGACCTTCGGCGGCATCGGCGGGCTGATGACCGCCGACTGGCAGGCGATCGCCCGTGTGCCCGGCATGGGCGACACCAGCGTCGCCGCAATCAAGATCGTGCAGGCGACCGCGCTGCGGATGCTCCGTAACGAAGTCGCGGCGCGGCCGGTGCTGGGAAGCTGGCAGGCGCTGCTCGACTATCTGCGCGCCGACATGGCCTGGCTGGGGGTCGAGCGGGTGCGGGTGCTGCACCTCAACAGCCGCAACATGCTGATCCGCGACGATCATATGGGCGACGGGTCGATCGACCAGGCCGCGATCTATACGCGCGAGGTGATCAAGCGGGCGATCGATTTCGGATCGGCGGCTTTGATATTGGTGCATAACCATCCCAGCGGTTCGCCCGAGCCGAGCCGGCAGGATATCGATGTGACCCGGCAGATCATCGATGCGGGGAAGCGACTGGGCATCAGCGTGCATGATCATATCATCATCGGCGCGCAGGGGCATGTCAGCCTGCGGGCCAAGGGGCTGTTGTAGGGCATTTGAGCGTCAGGGCGGCGACAGGCGGACGGGGGCGAGAGCCGGGAGACTGCGCTTTCTTGCAATCCATCGCGGTAACGCCCGATGGATGCCGAGTTTTTGCCGGCAGGACGGGAAAGGGTGGATTGCGGACGGTCTGGTCCTGAGGTCGAGTAAAGCGGGGAGATGTCTTTAAGATTTCCAATCCATGCCTTTTAACAACGCCGCAGTAACATCCTGCGCATCGAGTATGACGGATTCCTGCTCAAGTCGCTCTGCGTTGGCATCAGAGAACAACCCGATGTAGGCACCGACTGGCACAATTTCGAGGCCGGGGCGGGCGCCATCCGGCCGCGTCAGCGTTGCCACCGATGCCGATTGTCCCTGCCAGACCGCATAGGTCAGCGTGTAGGGGCGCCCATGCCGATTGTCCGATTTGAACCCGTAAATGAAAATTGTATCTGGTGCGTTGCAACCGGTCCCGTCGACAATGCCGTTGGTTCGCTCGGTAGACCAACTTTGCTTATGATGTTCCAATGCGTCTATAAGAAGGTTACCATTAAAGGTGAACGCCTCGCGGAACGAGCAGAATTTCGTGGTTGGCCTTATCGTCAATTTGCCCAGTCGCTGGATATGAAGCCGGTTATCGTCAGCAAATTTGACCTTTGCCAGCCTATGGACGTGTGACGGCATGGGACTCTTTTCGCAGCCTGCGCACGCCAAGATGACTGCAAGAATGAATTTTTTGGGGACCATGCTTACAACTTATCAACAAGTTAATGTCCGTAGCTGGCGCACTCGATTCGATGCGGGAATGACCACAAAGGGTGGAAAACGGACAGGCGGCTTTTTCATCCTCCCCTGCAAGGGGAGGTGGCAGGCGCGTAGCGCCTGACGGAGGGTGTCACCCTCTCGATAGCGGGACACCCCTCCACCACTTCGTGGTCCCCCTCCCCTTGCAGGGGAGGATTTTATGTCCACTTCATGGTCGAAAGCGGCTACTCCGCCCTCTCCATCCGCGCGACCTTCCCCTTCCTCAGCCAATAGTTAAACCCGCCCCACCTGATCCGGTTCGAACACGCCGCCGCCAACTGCATACCGCAATGCACCCAGCACACCACAAACGGTGCCAGCACATCCCACCAGAGCGACCGCGCAGCTACCCGCATTTGCTCCGGTTCAAGCACGCTCGCCAAAATCCGTCGCCGCACCAGCGCCCGCCCGACAGCCGCGCCATAGCCCACGGCCACAGCCCCCCAACCGCCCCAGGCCAAAGCCCACACCCAGCCCAAAGCCTGGCAAGCCATCACAAGCCAAGCGGCCCACCACATCCCCGGACTGTTGGTGACGATATGCCGATACTGCCGCACCCCGAAGCCGATCGCCCCCCGCCCCTTCAGCGGTGAGGCCACCAGCAAATCCCGCACCGGCCGCAAGCGCAGCTTCGCCCGCCATCCGGCAAGACCGATCGCCATATCGTCCGACAAGCGCCCCGCCAGCGCCGCGTCCAGATCGAGCCGCTCCGCCACCTCCCGGCTCAACGCCATCGCCCCGCCCCAAGGCATGGTCGCGCTCGCCGCCCGTGGCAAAGTCGCCAACTGCATTTCCACCGCCCCCACCAGCGCCGCCACGGGATGCGCCTCCGGCAACAGCAACCGATAGCCGGTCACGATGTCCGCCTTGCCCCGCACCAGTGGAAAGAGCAATCGCCCGGCGAGCCGCACCGGCGGCTCGATATCGGCATCGATGAACAGCAGATAGCGATCGTCCGGCCGCAAGGCCCGCAAGGCCTCGCGTAGCTTATGGACCTTCTGGCCTTCATCCGCGGCAATCCCGGCCCGGACGATCTGCACCCAGTCCGGCTCCCGCGCCGCCAGCATTTCGGCCGCCGGACAGGCGCCGGAGGTTGCGAGCAGCAAACGGAAGCGCGCGGTCTGCGCCTGCAACCGGGCGATGAGGTCCGTCCCGCCATCCCAATCATCCCGCACGGACAGGATCATCACCGCACCGACCGGCGACTCTTCCTGCCGATCAGCGGGCAGGTGACGCAGATAATTGACCGCCCCCAGCAGCGTCAGCGCCTGGAGCAACAGCCACAGCGCCAGCATCATCGTCACACAAGGCCCCCTTCGCGGCTCTTTACCGCTTCATCACCTTCTGTATGACGGGCAAGACCATGCTCTCCAACCCCTTTCTCTTCACCCTGCTACGCCGCCTCCCCGCCCGGACGGCTTCGTGGATCGGCGGCTGGCTCTCCGCCCATGTCGCCCGCCCCCGGATGAAGCTGCGCGACGCCCGCGCGCGGGCCAACCTGTCCCTGTTGCGCCCTGAACTGAGCCAAGCGGAGCGGGAGATGATCCTGACCCGGCGCTGGGAGAATATGGGGCGGACGCTGGCGGAACTCGCCAATATCGACCGGCTCGTCAGTCCGCGCCACATCAGCGTGCAGGACGAGGCGGGCTATCGCGCGGTGCTCGACATGCCGGGGCCGATGATCTTTCTCACCACCCATATCGGCAATTGGGACTTGATGGCCGCGCACCTGAAGGCATCGACTGATCGCCCGCCGCTGGGCGTCTATGATCCGCCCGCAGACGAAAAGGTGGCGGCGCAGCTCAAGCGGGCGCGCAAAAGCTATATGGGGGAAGCGATCACCGGCAGCGGCGGCGCAGCCCGCGCGATCCTGCGCCATTTGGCCAAGGATCGGGCGATGCTTTACATATTGGTGGACGAACGCCGCGAGCAGCAGGTCTGGTTTCCCCGCTTCGGGCGCAACCTGCCCCCGTCGGGCAATCTCGACTTCACGCTGCGACTGGCGCGCAAGGCCGGTGCGCGGCTGACGCCCTTCTACCTTGCCAGGACCAGCGGCGCCCATTTCGACCTTCATTGGCATCCGCCGATCGACCCGGCCAACGCCTCCGACGACGACATCATGGCGATGCTCGACGCCTTCCTGGGACAGGCCTGCATCGATCATGCCGACGACTGGCTGGCGTTGCACGACATGGACCTGACCCAGCGCGGCCACCAGCCCATCATGTGACTTCCCCATGCATCCCCGCTAAAGCCCGCTTCCATGTCCCGACTCGCCATCAAGATTTGCGGCCTTTCAACGGCCGATACCGTTGGAGCGGCCGTGCGCGCAGGGGTGAGTCATATCGGTTTCGTCCATTTTCCCAAAAGCCCGCGCCATGTGGAGCCGGAGCAGATCGGGGCGCTCGCCGCCGCCGTCCCCGTCCATATCGTTAGGGTCGCCGTCTTGGTCGATCCCGATGACGACCAACTCGCCCGCCTGGCGGGCATCGGCGCGCTCAGCGCGTTTCAGCTGCATGGCAAGGAAAGCCCGGATCGCGCCGCAGCCATCCGCCGGCGCTTCGGCCTGCCCGTCTGGAAGGCGATCTCGATCAAGACGCGGGCCGATATCGACGCGGCCAGCGCCTATGTCGACGCGGTCGATCGCCTGCTGTTCGACGCCAAGACGCCCGACGGCGCGGCACTGCCGGGCGGCATGGGGCTACGCTTCGACTGGACGCTGCTGCGCGGCCTTTCCATCCCCTTGCCCTGGGGCCTGTCGGGCGGTCTGTCGACCGATAATGTCTGCGAGGCGATCCGTATCACCGGCGCCCCCCTGGTCGATATTTCCTCCGGCGTGGAAAGCGCGTTGGGCATCAAGAGTGTGGACAAGATCATGGCCTTCTGCAAAGCGGTATCCGCATGTTGACGCAGACACTTCACGTCATGCGCATCGGACAACGATGGCGCTGATCGCTCCTTTTTTGAAGCGAACGCCCCTATTTGTCCCGGAAAGACCGACATCATGACCGACACCATTGCCTTGCCCAACAGCCTCCGCACCCAGCCCGACGCCAGCGGCCATTTCGGCGCGTTCGGCGGCCGCTACGTCGCCGAAACGCTGATGCCGCTGATCCTGGAGCTGGAGAAGGTCTACAACGCCGCCAAGGTCGATCCCGCATTCGACGCCGAGTTCGCCGAACTGCTGCGCACCTATGTCGGCCGGCCCAACCCGCTTTATTATGCGCAGCGGCTGACCGAAGCGCTGCGCGCCAAGGCGCCCGCAGGCAAAGGCGCCAAAATCTACCTCAAGCGCGAGGAACTGAACCACACCGGCGCGCACAAGATCAACAATTGCATCGGCCAGGCGCTGCTCGCCCGCCGCATGGGCAAGAAGAAGGTCATCGCCGAAACCGGCGCGGGCCAGCATGGCGTCGCCACCGCGACCGTCGCCGCCCTGTTCGGCATGGAATGCAAGATCTTCATGGGCGCGAAGGATGTGGAGCGGCAGAAGCCCAACGTCTTCCGCATGAAGCTGCTGGGCGCGGAAGTGATCCCGGTCGTGTCGGGATCGCAGACGCTCAAGGACGCGATGAACGACGCTCTGCGCCATTGGGTGTCGAACGTCCATGACACTTTCTACATCATCGGCACCGCCGCCGGTCCGCACCCCTATCCGGAACTGGTGCGGGATTTCCAGTCGATCATCGGCAAGGAAACCCGCGCCCAGATAGTGGAGGCCGAAGGCCGCCTGCCCGACCTGCTGATCGCCCCGGTGGGCGGCGGCTCCAACGCCATCGGCATGTTCCACCCCTTCCTCGATGACCCGGAAGTCGCGATGATCGGCGTCGAGGCGGCGGGGGAAGGACTGGACAAGAAGCACGCGGCCTCCCTCGCGGGCGGCGCGTCGGGCATATTGCACGGCAACCGCACCTATCTGCTCCAGGACGAGGACGGCCAGATCACCGAGGCGCACAGCATTTCCGCCGGCCTCGACTATCCCGGCATCGGCCCGGAACATAGCTGGCTGCATGAGATCGGCCGGGTCAAATATCTGCCGATCAAGGATGATGAGGCGCTGGAAAGCTTTCAGACCCTTTCGCGCCTGGAAGGCATCATCCCCGCGCTCGAATCCGCCCATGCGGTGGCGGCGGCCGAGCAGGTCGCGCCGACGCTGGACGCGGACAAGATCATCGTCGTCAATCTGTCGGGCCGGGGGGACAAGGATATCTTCACCGTCGCCGACGCGCTGGGAGTGGAGATGTGAGCGCCGTCATGACCGGAGACCGCCTCTCCACCCGCTTCATCGCCTGCAAGGCGCAGGGCCGCGCCGCCCTCATCACCTTTGTAACCGCTGGGGATCCGGACGTCGCCGCAACCCCCGCCATTCTCGACGCGCTGGTCGCGGGCGGCGCGGACATCATCGAACTGGGAATGCCCTTCACCGATCCGATGGCCGACGGCCCCGCCATCGAACTGGCGAACCTGCGCAGCCTGGGTTCGGGCACGAAGACGAAGGACATTTTCGCGCTTGCCGCCGATTTCCGCGTGCGTCATCCCGACGTGCCGCTGATCCTGATGGGTTATGCCAATCCGATGCTGGTGCGCGGGGCCGACTGGTTCGCCGACCAGTGCAAGGCGGCCGGCGTCGACGGCGTCATCTGCGTCGACATTCCGCCGGAGGAGGATGCCGAGATCGGCCCCGCCCTACGGCGGGCAGGCGTCCACCTCGTCCGCCTCGCGACCCCGACCACCGACGCGGCGCGCCTGCCCGCGGTGCTGGATGGCGCCAGCGGCTTCCTCTACCATGTCGCGGTCGCCGGCATTACCGGCAAGCAGCAGGCGGCGCAGGCTTCGATCGAAATGGCGGTCGAAAAGCTCAAGGCCGCCACCGACCTGCCGATCGCGGTCGGCTTCGGCGTCCGCTCGCCCGAACAGGCAGCCGCCATCGGCCGCATCGCCGATGGCGTGGTCGTCGGTTCCGCCATCGTCGACATCATCGGATCGCATGGAGACGCCGCCGCGCCCTTCGTGCAGGAATTCGTCGCGTCGCTGAGCGGCGCCCTCACCACTTTCTCCCGGGAGACCGCAGCATGAGCTGGATCAACCGCGTTCGCAACGCCCTGCCCTTCACCAAGAAGGAAACCACCGCCGAAACGCTGTGGCACAAATGTCCGTCCTGCATGGAGATGATCTTCATCAAGGAATGGGAGGAAAATCTCTCGGTCTGCCCGCGCTGCGACCATCATGGCCGCATCGGTCCCGACGCCCGTTTCGAGCAGATACTCGACGCCGGCTTCATCCTGCTGCCGACGCCGCATGTCGCCGAAGACCCGCTCAAGTTCCGCGACTCCAAACGCTATCCCGACCGGATCAAGGCCGCCCGCGCCTCGACCGGCGATCAGGACGCGCTCATCAACGCACGCGGCGCGATCGATGATGTGCCGCTGGTCATGGGGGTGCAGAATTTCGCCTTCATGGGCGGCTCCATGGGCATGGGCGTGGGCGCCGCCTTCATCCAGGGCGTCAATGACGCGATCGCCCATAGATGCCCTTATGTGATCTTCACCGCCGCCGGCGGCGCACGCATGCAGGAAGGCATCCTGTCCCTGATGCAGATGCCCCGCGCCACCGTCGCGATCCAGAAGCTGCACGCGGCGGGCCTGCCCTATATCGTCGTGCTGACCGATCCGACCACCGGCGGCGTCACTGCCAGCTATGCGATGCTGGGCGATGTCCAGATTGCGGAGCCGAACGCCCTGATCGGTTTCGCCGGCCAGCGCGTGATCGAAAGCACCATCCGCGAAAAACTGCCCGAAGGCTTCCAGCGCGCCGAATATCTGCTCGATCACGGTATGCTCGACATGGTCGTCCACCGCAGCGAATTGCGCGACACGCTGGCGCGCGTGATCGGCTATCTCAGCCCGCGCGTCGCCGCCTGATATCACGTTAACCGCGCCACAGGGGGAGTAGCGCGCCATGGCCGACCACGCCGTTTCGGACGATCCGCAGGTGCAGGCCCAGCTTGACCGGCTCTGGTCGCTCTCGCCCGGCGCCGACGTGCTGGGTCTGGAGCGCATCACCCGGTTGCTGGAGCGGCTGGGCGATCCGCACCGCGCCCTCCCCCCCGTCTTCCATGTCGCCGGCACCAACGGCAAGGGATCGACCTGCGCCTTCCTGCGCGCGGCTATGGAGGCCGACGGCAAGAGCGTCCATGTCTTCACATCCCCCCATCTGGTCCGCTTCAACGAGCGTATCCGGGTGTCCGGTCAGCTCATCGACGACGGCCAGCTTGCCCGCTATCTCGAACGGGTGCTTGATATCGCAGAGGGCGTGAATGCCAGCTTCTTCGAAGTGACGACGGCCGCCGCCTTTCTCGCCTTCGCCGAACATGACGCCGACGCCTGCATCATCGAAGTCGGGCTGGGGGGACGACTCGACGCCACCAATGTTCTGGTCGATCCTGCGGTGTGCGGCGTTGCCCAGCTCGGCATCGACCATCAGGCATTTCTGGGCGACACGCTGGAGAAGATCGCGGCGGAAAAAGCCGCCATCGCCAAGCCCGGCGCGCCGCTGGTGACGCAGCGCTATCCCGAAATACTTCACCCGATCATGCAGGACGCCGCCGACATTGCCGGGACCGTATGGATCGGCCAGGGCGAGGGTTGGGACGCCGCCACCTATCGCGACCGGCTCCATTATCGCGACGATCTCGGCCGACTCGACACGCCGCTGCCGCGCCTCGCCGGCGCGCATCAGGTGCAGAATGCCGCGCTCGCCTTTGCGATGCTGCGTCATCAGCACGCCGTACCGCTGTCCGAAGCCGCGCTCAAGGCGGCGCCGCTCTGGGCGCATTGGCCTGCGCGTCTCCAGCGGCTGGAGCAGGGGCCGCTGCTCGCTCCTCTACCCAAAGGCGCCACCGCCTGGCTCGACGGCGGCCATAATGCCGGCGCGGGCGAAGCGATCGGCGCCTATTTCACCCCTGATCGGCTGGAGGGGCAAAAGCTGCACCTCATCATCGGCATGTTGGCCAACAAGGAAATGGACGCCTTCCTCGCGCCGTTTGCGGGTAAGATCGCCCATATCCATGCACTGCCGGTGCCGGGCCATGACTATCATCCGCCTGAACGCTTCGCCGCCATCGCCGCCAAATGGGGCATCGGCTGCTCCGTCCATGACGGTCCTGAAGCAGCGATCCGGGCCGTGGCGGCGGATACGGCGAGCGCGGGCGACCGAACGCCAAAACTGCTGATCGGCGGCTCGCTCTATCTGGCGGGCGAGATTTTGCGACTGAACGAGCAATTGCCCGATTGAATAAGACTTGCGACTGACTCGCAATAGCGTATCTTGCGTCATCGACCAACGCAGAAGGCGCGATTCTATGGCTTATGGAGAGACCTCCCCCCTCGACCTGCCCCGTCCCATTCCGGGCGGCTATGGCAATCGCCTCTTCTTGTTCGTGATGCGCCGCATGGCGACGGCGGGCGTCAATGACGCCCATGCCGCCAATGCGATGCTGGGCGCCTTCGGCCGCAGCTATCGCCGGCCGCTGGTGCTGATGCGCGCGATGATGCTGGAACTGGCGCGCGCGTCGAGCCGCAAGATATTGGTCGCCCCCTGCTGCTGCGCCCGCATGACCGCCGACGAGGCGCTGATGATGCAGGCGACGGGCGAAGCGCTGCGCGACCCCAACGCCGCCTATGACCGGGTCAGCGAACTGCTGGGCAACGACCATGCGCTGGGCGCGCTCACCTGCCTTCAGGCGGTGGCGCAGGCACATACGGATCTCGGCCGCCCGCTCGACCTCTACGCGGCGGGCTGATTCCCCCTTTCGGTCGCCGCCGTACCGACGCTGGCGTCGATCAGTCCCGCACGCATCATCAACCAGAACAGCAATATGCCCGGTACCGCCAGCGCTGTCGTCAGCAGGTAGAAGTCGACATAGCCGATTTGCTCGATCAGTCCGCCCGCCGTCGTCCCGGTCAGGAAGCGGCCGATGATGCTCGCCGCCGCCGAAATCAGCGCATATTGGGCAGCGGTGAAGCGCAGGTCGCAGAGCGCCGAGAAATAGGCCACGACGGTGACGCCGCCAATGCCGCTCGCGAAATTCTCGAAGCCGATCGCCCCCGCCATGCCCCAATTGCTCTTCCCCAGCGCGGCGAGCGCAGCGAAGCTGAAATTGGAAATACACATCAGGATCAGGCTGAGCAGCACCGACCGCTTCATGCCCAGCCGCGCATAGAGAATGCCGCCGATGAAGATGCCGATCAGATAGGCCCAGAAACCCATGCCGACGTCGTAGATGGCGATCTCGTCATTGCTATAGCCCATATCGTCGAACAGCAGCCGGAAGGTCAGGTTCGCCAGCGTGTCCCCGATCTTGTGCAGCAGGATGAACAGCAGCACCAGGACGGCGCCGCGTCGCTTGAAGAACTCCACCAGCGGCCCGGTGATCGACGCCATCACCTCCGACATGCCCCGCCGGGCGACGGGATCGCGATGGCGTTCCGGCTCGCCCATCAGCAGGCCGGTCAGCATCGCGGGCAGCGCGAAGACCGCGCAGGCCAGATAGGCGCCATGCCAGCCGATCCGCGCCGCCAGCACCAGCGCCAGCGACCCGGCGGCGACCGACCCGATGCGCCAGCCATATTGCGACATGCCCGATCCGACACCCAATTGCTCGGGCTTCAGCAATTCAATGCGATAGGCGTCGATGACGATGTCATAGGTCGCGCCGGCCACACCGACCAGGATGGCGGCATAGGCGGTCTGGAGCAGGCTGGTGGTGGGGTCGACCAGCGCCAGATGTGCGACCGCCGCCATGACCAGCACGCCCGCGACCAGCAGCCAGGACACACGCTGCCCCAGCCGTCCGATGACGGGCAAGCGAACGCCATCGACGATCCAGGCCCACAGCCATTTGAGATTATAGACGAGGAAGGCGAGCGTGAAGGCCGTCACCGCCTTCTTGTCGATGCCGTCCTGCGCCAGCCGCGTGGTCAGCGTCGCGCCGATCATCGCAAAGGGTGCACCCGATGACACGCCCAGGAAGAAGGAGGCCAGCGGCGCCTTTTGCACATAAGGCTTTACGGCGTCGAGCCAGCTATGGCTGGCCTCAATGGCGTCGGTCATGGATGCGCGCGTCCCCCGGTGGCGTCAGTGTTGGCCGCCACCATATGGCCTGATCACGCGCTGGCAAGGGGCCTGTGCGACGATCAGCCTTCGGGCGCGAACAGACTGAGGCCGTGGGGCAATTTCGGTCGCCGCGCGCCACGCAGCACCGCGTCGACCACGCCGATCGCGGCGATCAGGTCGCGCGGAGCATAAGGTTTGGAGAGGCATCCGACGGCGAGCGACCGGGCGTCGATCGGGCAGCGTCCGGTGACGAACAGCACCGGCAACCCCTGCCCGGCGGCGTGGCGGGCAACGTCGATGCCGTTCTTTTCCCCATGCAGGGCTACGTCCGCTATCACAAGGTCGACCCCGCCTCCGTCCATGACCCGCACGGCATGGTCATGATCATCGACGGTCGCGGCAATGCGATAGCCGGCCTGCTCCAGCGCATGTTCATTGTCGAACGCGACCAGCGGTTCATCTTCGACCACCAGCACGGTGCGGATGGCCTTGCGGCGCGGCCTGCGGACGTTTCCCTCTTTCACCAATCCGAAAAACATTTGCCAAGTCCGCCCTGTTTCCGCCATGCACCCGATGAAACGCCGCGCTCCCGGACCGGGTTGCCCAAGGACTGCCCAAGTCCCCCTCACCCAAGCGCCGGAGCGGCACATTTCAGCCTGTTGCTGGCCTTTTTCCCATATGGGAATGGCCAGTGCGTTTAAAAAGGAACTGCCCGTGCAACCGCCGAAAAAATCCGGACCGCCCCGCAGGGCTGGCCCCGGCGGCCCGAAGCGCCCGACCGGCCCCGACAAACCGTCGGGCAAGCGTCCCGGCGCGCCATCGTCGCGCAGCGTAGCGACCAAGGATCGGGATGCCAAGCCGCACGGCAGCCGTCGTGACGGCGATCGCCCGGAACGCACCCGCACGGATATCCAGCGCGCCGAACGTGCAAAGGCTGATGGGCCGCGCACCGGCGCACCATCGCGTCGTGGCGACGCGCCGAAGAATGCGCGCATCGGTGGGAGCGAAGAAGGCAGGAGCGATCGCCCCCGCGCGGATCGCGCCCGCCCCGACCGGTCGCGGGCGGAGGCCCCGCGCTCGGGCGCGTCGTCGCGCCGGAACGACACGTCCAGGGACGCGCGTCCCGGCCGGAGCGAAGGCCGCACCGAACGGCCACGCGCCGACGCCAAACCCCGTCCGCCGCGCAAATCGGGACCGAAAAAGCCCGCCGGTCCCGCCAATCCGCATCCGGCGCACGCCGCTGCGGAGTCCGACGGCAAGGGCGAACCGCAGCGCATCGCCAAGCTGCTCGCCCGCGCCGGCATCGCCTCCCGTCGCGAGATCGAACGGATGATCGAGGAAGGCCGGATCGCGAAGGACGGCGTCGCGCTCGACACGCCGGCAACCCTGCTGACCTCGCTTCACGGTGTGACCGTCGACGGCGTCGCCGTCGCCGCGCCGCCGCCCGCGCGCCTTTTCCTTTTCCACAAGCCGACAGGCTGCCTCACGACCGAGCGCGACCCGGCCGGACGTCCGACCATCTATGACCGGCTGCCCGCCGACCTGCCGCGGCTGATGCCGATCGGGCGGCTCGACATGAACACCGAAGGGCTGCTGCTGCTCACCACCGATGGCGGTTTCAAGCGGCAGATGGAATTGCCCGCGACCGGCGTGCCGCGCACCTACCGCGCCCGCGCCTTCGGCGAGGTCAGCCAGCAGCAGCTCGAAGACCTGTTCGACGGGCTGGAGATCGACGGCATCCGCTACGGCCAGATCGAGGCCAATCTGGAGCGCCGCACCGGCCGCAACCAGTGGATCGAAATGTCGCTGACCGAGGGCAAGAATCGTGAGGTCCGCCGCATCCTCGAACATCTCGGCCTTCAGGTGAACCGCCTGATCCGTACCGCCTATGGCCCCTTCACCCTGGGCGAGATGCCGGTCGGCGCAGTCGAGGAGGTGCGCCAGCATGACCTGATCCAGTTCCGCAACAGCCTGAAAGCCGCTCAGAAATGAGGATCATCGCCGGACAATGGCGCGGCCGCCCGCTCGGCGCGCCCAAGGGCGACGCGACCCGCCCCACCGCCGATCGCACGCGCGAAACGCTCTTTTCCATGCTGACCAGCCGCATCGGCTCGTTCGAAGGGCTGGCCGTGGGCGACTTCTTCGCCGGATCGGGCGCGCTGGGGTTTGAAGCGTTGTCGCGCGGCGCGGCGTCCTGCCTGTTCGTGGAGCAGGACAAGGCGGCGCTGGACGTCATCCGCGCCAATGGCGACAAGCTCGGCATCCGCCCGGATATCCGGTCCGGCAGCGTGATGTCGCTCGGCCCGGCGGGCAAACCGCTCGACCTCATCTTCATGGACCCGCCTTATGATACGGGCGCGGGACAGGTGGCGCTCGACAAGCTCGCACGGCTCGGCTGGACCGGCAGCGCGACCTGGGTCAGCATCGAAACCGACCGGCGCGAGGATGTGACGGTGAAGGGCTTTGCCATCGACGCCGTGCGCGACGTGGGCAAGGCGCGGCTGACGCTGCTTCGGGCGGAGGATTGAGCGATGGCGGGCGCCACCAACTGGTTCGACCGGGGTGGCGCCAACTATGCGCTGTATCGCCCCGACTATCCCGATGATCTGGCGGCCGCGCTGGCGGCACTTGCTCCGGACCGGCGGCTGGCGGTCGATGTCGGCTGCGGGAACGGCCAGTTCACCCGCCGCCTCGCCGGTCATTTCGATGCGGTGGTGGGCGTCGATCCCAGCACGGATCAACTCGCCCATGCCGATCCCGATCCGCGCGTCGCCTATCGCTGCGCCCCCGCCGAATCCCTGCCCGTGGAGGATGGAACCACCAGCCTGGTCACGGCGGCCCAGGCGGCGCACTGGTTCGACCTGCCCGCCTTTTATGCGCAGGCGCAGCGGATCGCCGTCCCCGGCGCGGCCCTCGCACTGATCAGCTATGGCGTGCCCCGGCTCGACCCCGGACCGATCCACGATCGGCTGGCCCGCTTCCATGACGCGGATGTCGGCCCCTTTTGGCCGCCCGAGCGGCAACTGGTCGACCATGGCTATGCCGGCCTGGATTTCCCGTTCGCGCCGATCGCCGTGCCGGCCCTTTCCATTCGCCGCGATTGGAGCGTGCATCAATTGCTGGGCTATGTCGGCACCTGGTCCGCCGTGCGGCGCGCGCGGGAAGCGGGGCAGGCGCACAAGCTGACCGATTTCGCCGCCGACCTCACCGACCTGTGGGGCGCCCCGGACCGGAAACGGCCCATAAGCTGGCCGATCCGCGTGCGGGCCGGACGCCTCCAGAGCCTGTCCCGATTAGATTGAATCGGAGCAGGCTCTATTTTCTTTTGTTTTCCGTGATTTAGCTACGCTAGCCTTCGGCTCCCAGTCGCCAGATGTTCCATCTGACTTGAAATCGCTCTGATTTCATGCCGCTTCGGCGTAAGCCTCTGCTTCCCTGGCGATGAGGATGTCGGCCAGGAACTTATAGGCCTCCGCCCAGGCCGCCAGCACTTCGTCGGTCGCGACCGCCTCGCCCAGCACGTCCCGAATCGCGGGCAGCAGCGCGGCGGCGACCTTGGGATAATGTTCGGGCTTCACGCCGGTATCGACATGGCGCGCGACCATGCGCGCAACCGCGCCGCCCAGCACCTCCAGCCTGTCGATATTCTCGGCATAGCCCAGGATCGCCGCCGCCAGACGCCGGGGCTGCTCGCCACTCTCCTGCGCCGCCTGGTCGAACATCGCCTTCACCTCCTCATCCTGGAACAGGCGCGCATACATGGCGGTGGTGATCTCCACCCCATGTTTGCGCAGCGCGGGACCGGTGGACTTCACGATGGCGATCGTTTCGGCAGACAGCGAACTGGACATCTCTGGACCTTTCTTTCGAGTCAATAAGATGTATTTAGTTTGCATCTTTTAATATGTAAACAGGATACCTGTTTCAAGCCGCGCGTCGCCCCTATATCGAGAACAGCCATGCAGTTGACCCGCCACACCGACTATGCGCTGCGCGTGCTGCTCCACCTCGCCGTGGTGCCCTCCGGTCGTGCGACGATCCCGGAAATCGCCGAAGCCTATGGCCTGTCGCGCAACCACCTGATGAAGGTGGTCCATCATCTCGCGCAGGGCGGATTCCTCGACACCCAGCGTGGCCGCGGCGGCGGCTTCACCCTGGCGCGCACGCCGGGCGAGATTTCGGTGGGCGCGGTCGTCCGACACAGCGAGCCGGACATGAAAATGGCGGATTGCGCGCATTGCGCCATCCGCCCGGCCTGCGGCCTGTCCGGCATATTGGCGGAAGCCACCAATGCCTTTCTGGCCGTTCTCGACAAATATAGCCTGGCCGATGCGGCCCGCGACCGAAGCGGGCTGGCAAGGCTGATCGCCGCCCTGCCCGCCCCGGCGCCTGCCCTCAGCGAGGCTTGCGTCCTTTCCTAGCTTCGCCCCGATTGATGCAGCTGTCCTGCACGGTGCGCGAACAGACTGGATACTCCTTCGCCTCCGTGGGGGCGGGGGTCATGTTGCCGCCCACCGTCACCGGATTGGAGGAAGACCCGACCGGCGCCGCCGGGTCCTTGGGCGCATCGGCCGGGGCCGGGGTCATGCCGGGATCGGCCGGCACGGCGCCCGTGGGCTGACCGGCATTGGGATCGGTGCCAGCAGGCGGCGTGGGGGGCATGGCGGGGTCGGCCGCAGGCGGCGGCATCGCCCGGTCTCCCGCCGGAGGCGGCATCCCGGGATCCGCTGACGGAGGCGGCGTGGCGGGATCGGCGGGCGGCGTCATGGCGTCACCGGGCGGCTGGCTACTTGGCGCGGGCGTTTCCTGCGCGATCGCCATGCCGGATAGGGTGGTGAAGCTCAGCAGGGCGGCGCCCGCCAGCATGATCTTTCTCATCGGGAACATCCTTTCCTATGTTCTTCGCCCCGTTTGCCCGCTCGGGCAGGGAAAGAACCGGAAGGACCGACCCACCGTTCCTCGATACGGCGGCAGGACGTGGCCGATCAGGGCCGGATTGATCGGCGGTTAACCATCATGGCCCATCGGGATAGCGATCGAACTTGGGCAGTTCATGCGCGCCTGCCATCCAGGGCGCCGCCTCCGCCATCTGCACATGCACCTGGGGCGGCAATGCGGAAGGATCGTCCAAAGTCGCGGTCTGGATATCGATCGATCCGGGGAAGACCACCGGATTGGTGTAGAACAGCCCGGTGCCGCATGTGCCGCAGAAATGGCGCGTGACATTTTCCGACGACTGATATTGCACCGGACTGCCGCTGATCGTCACCCTGTCCTGCGGGAACAGCGCCCAGCCGACCATCGGCGCGCCCGCGCTGGCCCGGCAATCGGCGCAATGGCAAAGCGCGCTATAGATCGGCTCGCCCTCCGCTTCATATCGGATCGCGCCGCATTGGCATTTGCCAGTCACCGCAGCTACGCTCACCATGGCTCATCCTCCCTTGCATGATTCGCCTTTTGTTCTCATAGAAAGGCCTTCGCCGCAAGGGCGCGCCCTTGCCCATCCCGTGCCCTGACCCTAGTTGATCGAAGATGACGCTGCCAGCCCCCTCCCCCGATGACCCACCCTATCTGAAGGGGCTGAACGAACCCCAGCGGCAGGCCGTGCTGACGACCGAGGGACCGGTGCTGGTGCTGGCCGGCGCGGGGACGGGCAAGACCGCAGCGCTGACCGCGCGCCTTGGCCATCTGATCGCGACACGCCGGGCCTGGCCTTCGGAAATCCTGGCCGTCACCTTCACCAACAAGGCGGCGCGGGAAATGCGTGCGCGCGTCGGCGCGATGATCGGCGATGCGGTGGAGGGAATGCCCTGGCTCGGCACCTTCCACGCCATCGCCGCCAGGATGCTGCGCCGCCATGCCGAACTGGTCGGGCTGCAATCCAATTTCACCATCCTCGACACCGACGACCAGCTACGGCTGATGAAGCAGTTGATCCAGGCCGAAGGAATTGACGAGAAACGCTGGCCCGCACGGCAGCTTGGCGGCCTGATCGACCAGTGGAAGAACAAGGGCTGGGCGCCGGACGATGTCGGCGCGGGTGAGAGCGAAGGCTATGCCCATGGCAAGGGGCAGAAACTCTATGCTGCCTATCAGGCGCGCCTGAGGGACGTAAATGCCTGCGATTTCGGTGACTTATTGCTGCATGTTCTGACAATATTGAAGAAGCATCGCGATGTGCTGGAGCAGTATCAGCAGAAATTCCGCTACATCATGGTGGACGAATATCAGGACACAAACAGCAGCCAATATCTTTGGCTGCGGCTCCTCGCTCAAACGCGCAAGAATATCTGCTGCGTGGGCGACGACGACCAGTCCATCTATTCATGGCGCGGCGCAGAAGTCGCCAATATCCTGCGGTTCGAAAAGGATTTTCCGGGTGCGACCATCATCCGGCTGGAACAGAATTACCGCTCAACGCCCCATATATTGGGCGCGGCGTCGGGCGTCATCGCGGAAAATGGCAATCGCCTGGGCAAGACGCTCTGGACCGACATCGACGTGGGCGAGAAGGTGCAGGTCGTGGGCGTATGGGACGGGCCGGAGGAAGCCCGCCGCGTCGGCGACGAGATAGAGGCGATCGAGCGCAAGGGCGGATCGGTGGACGAAGTCGCGATCCTCGTCCGCGCCCAGCACCAGACCCGCGAGTTCGAGGACCGCTTCATCCAGATCGGCCTGCCCTATCGTATCGTCGGCGGCTTCCGCTTCTATGAGCGCGCCGAAATCCGCGACGCGCTCGCCTATCTCCGCCTCGTCAACCAGCCGGCCGACGACCTCGCCTTCGAACGCATCGTCAATGTCCCCAAGCGCGGCCTGGGCGACAAGGCGGTGGAGAAGCTGCATCGTCTGGCGCGGGCGCAGGGCACCCCCCTCACCCTCGCGGCCGCCCGCATTCTCGATACCGATGAACTGACGCCGCAGGCGCGCCGCTCGTTGGGCGCCTTCATCGGCGATCTTGCCCGCTGGCGCGATCGCGCCGCGCAACTGCCCCATGCCGAACTGGCGCGGCAGATATTGGACGAGAGCGGCTATACCGCGATGCTCCAGGCCGAGCGCACGACCGAAAGCGCCGGGCGACTCGAAAATCTTTCCGAACTCGCCCGCGCGATGGAGGAATATGAGACGCTGGGCGCCTTCCTGGAGCATGTGTCCCTCGTCATGGACAATGAGGCGCAGGCGGACGAGCGCAAGGTCACGATCATGACCATTCACGCCGCCAAGGGACTGGAATTCGACCATGTCTTTTTGGCGGGATGGGAGGAAGGCCTTTTCCCCTCGCAGCGCGCGCTGGACGAGGGCGGCCTCAACAGCCTGGAGGAGGAGCGCCGACTGGCCTATGTCGCGATCACGCGGGCACGAAAAAGATGCACCATCCTCCATGCCGCCAACCGCCGCATCTACGGCCAGTGGACCAGTAGCATCCCTTCGCGATTCGTCGGCGAACTGCCGCCCGAGCATGTCGAGGAGGAAAGCAGCATGAGCGGCGGCGCGTCGCTCTGGCGTGCCAACTGGTCGGAACGCGACGATCCCTTCGCCAATGTCGCGCGCGGCACCGGTCGCGGGCCGGGCTGGCAGCGCGCGCAATCCAGCGGCCAGTTCAGCCGCGAGCCTGTGCGGATCGTGGAGGCGCGCGCGTCGGCCGTGTCACTCGGCAACAAGGGCCGCAGCGACATGAGCGTTGGCTTGCGCGTCTTCCACCAGAAATTCGGCTATGGCACCGTCGCGGAGATCGAAGGCAACAAGCTGGAGATCGATTTCGAGACGGCGGGACGAAAGCGGGTGATGGACAGCTTTGTGAGCGTGGCTTGATGTTGCTGATCGTCGGAACCATTCGGCTGCCTGCCGAGAAGCTGGAGCAGGCTCGCCCCGTCATGAAGCGCATGGCGGACGCAAGCCGCGCGGAGGAAGGCTGCCTCGAATATGTCTATGCCGAGGATGTATTCGAGCCGGGACTTATCCACGTCAAGGAGTTGTGGACCGGACAAGAAGCGCTGGAGTGCCATTTCGCTGCACCCCATATTACCGAATGGCGGGCTGCCTGGCTGAAGCTAGGCATCGGTGATCGCGATTTGCGGGTCTATGACGTAGGAGAGCCTCGGCCGGTCTGAGGCGCTGGGACCAGCCTATATCCCTCGCTTGCGCTCGGACGTTTTGCCGGCGAATGTCCCTCGGACTTTTTCTTTGCGAAGAATTGGTGGAGCCTAGCGGGATCGAACCGCTGACCTCCTGCATGCCATGCAGGCGCTCTCCCAGCTGAGCTAAGGCCCCATCTGTGCGGCCATGCCGCATCCCAATGGATCAAGACCATGTCCGGTGGAAACCGTCGGCCGATATTGCTGGTGTCCGTCACTTGCAGAAGCATTGTAAGGCAAGGTCATTTCCGACCTTCCGACACCCTTCGCTTGCACTCGGGATCCCGGATCAAGTCCGGGATGGTGGAGCCTAGCGGGATCGAACCGCTGACCTCCTGCATGCCATGCAGGCGCTCTCCCAGCTGAGCTAAGGCCCCGTCACCAATTTTCCGAAGCGCCGTTTGGGTCCGGCGCCTCGGAGGTCGCTGCCATTAGGTCGCAGCAACCTCCTTGGCAAGCACAATTTTCAATTAATTGTCGTCGTCGCTATCGTNGTCACCAATTTTCCGAAGCGCCGTTTGGGTCCGGCGCCTCGGAGGTCGCTGCCATTAGGTCGCAGCAACCTCCTTGGCAAGCACAATTTTCAATTAATTGTCGTCGTCGCTATCGTCGCCAGCGGCATCGACACCCAGGTCATCGTCACCGCCCAGATCGACGTCATTATCCGGCGAATCACCATCGTCATCGACGTCCAGATCGATATCCAGATCGTCGTCGGCCGTCTCCAGTTCGCCGTCAGCGGTTTCGATCACCTTCTTGGGCGCAACTTCTTCATAAGGCAGCGGTTGCTTCGACTTCAGCACCGGTTCCGGTTCCCAGGCGGTGTTGCAGTTGATGCATGTCACCGGATCATCCTTGCCCAGGTCGTAGAAGCGAGTCGCGCATTTCGGGCAGGTCCGCTTCGTGCCCCATTCAGCCTTCACCATGTCCGGCCTGTTCCTTCTTCGATGCTCAAACAGAAATCACGCGGCGCGACGGATGTCGCCCGCGAAACGTCGGGCGCCTTGCCATAGCGAAACCGCGCTGTCAAAAGCCGCACGCATTTTTTCGGTTCCAAGACATCGGATACCCCGTGACCCAGCATAGCGATATTCCCGCCCCCAAAACCTTCACCGCCGCGCCGGCCCTGTCCGGCAGCGTGACCGTGCCGGGCGACAAGAGCATTTCCCACCGGTCGCTGATGCTGTCCGCCCTGACCGTAGGCGAAAGCCGCGTCGAAGGCCTGTTGGAGGGCGAGGATGTGCTCGCCACAGCCGCCGCCATGCGCGCGATGGGCGCGGACATCAGCCGCGACGAGGACGGCATCTGGCATATCCATGGCGTCGGCGTCGGCGGACTGCTCCAGCCGCAGACCGCGCTCGACATGGGCAATAGCGGCACCTCTACCCGGCTGCTGATGGGCCTGCTCGCCAGCCACGACCTGACCGCGACCTTCACCGGCGACGCCTCCCTGAGCAAGCGTCCCATGGCGCGCGTGACCGAACCCCTGGCCCGCATGGGCGCCAGCTTTACCGCCAGCCCTGGAGAGCGCCTGCCGCTCACCATGAAGGGCGCCTGTCCCGCCGTGCCGCTCGACTATCGCCTCCCGGTCGCGTCGGCGCAGGTGAAGTCGGCGATCCTGCTCGCGGGCCTCAACACGCCCGGCGTCACCCGCATCGTCGAGCCGATCCCGACCCGCGACCATAGCGAACGAATGCTCAAGGGCTTCGGCGCGGACCTGAATGTCGAGGTTGAGGCGGACGGCACCCGCATCATCACCCTCGTCGGCGAGGCGGAACTGAAGCCTCAGCAGATCGTCGTGCCGGGCGACCCGTCGTCCGCCGCCTTTCCGGTGGTCGCCGCGCTGCTGGTCCCGGGATCGAAGGTGACGATCGCCAATGTCGGCCTCAATGCTACACGCGCGGGCCTGATCGACCTGCTGCGCGAAATGGGCGGGTCGATCGAAGTGAGCAATGCCCGCGAAGTCGGCGGCGAACCGGTCGGCGACCTTGTCGTCACCGCCTCCGCGCTCAAGGGGGTGGAACCCGATCCGGCACGCGCGCCCAGCATGATCGACGAATATCCCGTCGCCTTCATCGCCGCCGCGCTCGCGGAAGGGCGCAGCGTCTTCCGCGGCCTGGAGGAATTGCGCGTCAAGGAATCAGACCGCATCGCCACCATGGCCGAAGGGCTGCGCGCCATCGGCGTACATGTCGAAGAACTGGAAGACGGCATCATCATCGAGGGCAGCGGCGGCGCGCCCCTCGCCGGCGGCGGCCCGATCGCGACCAAACTTGATCATCGCATCGCCATGAGCTTCGCTGTCGCCGGGCTGGTGTCGAAGGACGGCGTCACCATCGACGACATGCGCCCAGTGGCGACCAGCTTCCCGACCTTCCTGCCGTTGCTCCAGTCGCTCGGAGCCGTCGCATGATCATCGCGGTCGACGGCCCCGCTGCATCGGGCAAAGGCACCATCGCCAAGGCGCTGGGCCGGCATTACGGCCTGCCCGTGCTGGACACCGGCCTGCTCTACCGCGCGGTCGGCCTGTCGGTCCTCAAGCAGGGCGGCGACCCGGATCATGAAGCCGACGCGCTGGCCGCCTGCGATTTCGACGATTCGATCCTGGCCGACACCGCGCTCCGCAGCGAAGCGGTCGGCAGCCTCGCCTCGCGCGTGTCCGTGCATCAGAGCGTGCGCGACGCGCTGGTTCAGCGCCAGCGCGATTTCGCCACCCAGCCCGGCGGCGCCATCCTCGACGGGCGCGATATCGGCACCGTAATCGCACCCGACGCCGACGCCAAGATCTTCGTGACCGCCAGCGTCCATGTCCGCGCCGAACGCCGTTACAAGGACGCTTTGTCGCATGGCGGCCATCCCGACATGGACAGCCTGATCGCCGACATCCAGGCCCGCGATACGCGCGACATGAGCCGCGACCATGCACCACTCAAGCTAGCGCAGGGCGCGGACTTGCTAGATACGTCGAATTTGACTATAGACGCCGCCGTCCAGCGGGCCATCGCGCTTGTGGACGCCCAGCTTGAAGGTCGCCCCTGAGGAGCGACCCGATAAGGCGCGCGGTTGTTCCGGGCGCCCTTTTCGCTTTTCACGGCCGAGCGTTCCAACGCCTAAACCCCTGGATATGTTCAGGGTATTCGGCCCTGTACATGCTTTGGCCAAAGACCATCGGACACAACCGATTGGCCAGCAATGACGAGTGAAGGACACTATATGGCCTCTGTGGCATTTCCCTCGCGCGACGATTTCGCCGCGCTTCTCAATGATTCCCTCGGTGGCGAGGACGGCGGCTTCGAAGGCCGCGTCGTCAAGGGCACCGTTACCGCCATCGAAAACGACCTGGCCGTCATCGACGTAGGTCTGAAGTCGGAAGGCCGCGTGCCGCTGCGCGAATTCGCGATGCCCGGCCAGAAGGCTGACCTGAAGGTCGGCGACGAAGTTGAAGTCTATGTCGACCGCGTCGAAAACGCCCATGGCGAAGCCATGCTGTCGCGCGACCGCGCCCGCCGCGAAGCCGCCTGGGACAAGCTGGAAAGCGAGTTCACCGAGAGCGCCCGCGTCGAAGGCGTCATCTTCGGCCGCGTCAAGGGTGGCTTCACCGTCGACCTCGACGGCGCCGTGGCCTTCCTGCCCGGTTCGCAGGTCGACATCCGCCCCGTCCGTGACGTCACCCCGCTGATGGACATTCCGCAGCCCTTCCAGATCCTCAAGATGGATCGCCGCCGCGGCAACATCGTCGTGTCGCGCCGCGCCATCCTGGAAGAAACCCGCGCCGAACAGCGCAGCGGCCTCATCCAGACGCTGGCCGAAGGCCAGATCATCGAAGGCGTCGTCAAGAACATCACCGACTATGGTGCGTTCGTCGACCTGGGCGGCATCGACGGCCTGCTGCACGTCACCGACCTCAGCTACAAGCGCATCAACCACCCGAACGAGATGATCAACATCGGCGATACCGTCCGTGTCCAGATCATCCGCATCAACCGCGACACCCAGCGCATCAGCCTGGGCATGAAGCAGCTGGAAAGCGATCCGTGGGAAGGCGCTTCGGCCAAGTATCCCGTCGGCGCCAAGCTGTCGGGCCGCGTCACGAACATCACCGAATATGGTGCGTTCGTCGAACTGGAAGCCGGCATCGAAGGCCTGGTCCACGTTTCGGAAATGTCCTGGACCAAGAAGAACGTCCACCCCGGCAAGATCGTTTCGACCAGCCAGGAAGTCGAAGTTCTGGTTCTGGAAGTCGATCCCGAAAAGCGCCGCATCTCGCTCGGCCTCAAGCAGGCCCAGAACAACCCCTGGGACAGCTTCGCCGAACGTCACCCGATCGGCTCGACCGTCGAGGGCGAAGTCAAGAATGCGACCGAATTCGGCCTGTTCATCGGCCTGGACGGCGACGTGGACGGCATGGTCCATATGTCGGACATCGCCTGGGGCATTTCGGGCGAGGACGCGCTGGCTCTGCACCGCAAGGGCGAGACGGTTCAGGCCGTCGTTCTCGACATCGACGTCGAGAAGGAGCGCATCAGCCTCGGCATGAAGCAGCTTGAGCGTGGCGGCCCGGCCGCTGGCGGCACTTCGGCTGCTGCTGCCGGCCTGAACAAGAACGCGATCGTCACCGTGACGGTTCTGGAAGTCCGCGACGGCGGCCTGGAAGTCCAGGCTGGCGACGATGGCGCCACCGGCTTCATCAAGCGCAGCGACCTGGGTCGCGACCGCGACGAACAGCGTTCGGAACGCTTCCAGATCGGCCAGAAGTTCGATGCGATGGTGACTGGTTTCGACCGCGCCAAGAAGCCGACCTTCTCGATCAAGGCGATGCAGATCGCCGAAGAGAAGCAGGCGGTTGCGCAGTACGGCTCGTCGGACAGCGGCGCGTCGCTGGGCGACATTCTGGGCGAAGCGCTCAAGGCCAAGAACGAAGGCTGATCTCCTTAGGGATTACCTCTGAAAAGCCCGCCGGAACGTTGGTTCCGGCGGGCTTTTTCTATTCTTGACGTTCCGAAACGATCTCGCGCACCCCGATTGCCAACTTCTTGCAAAAGCTGTATGAAATATAGAGGGGAACAGCTGCAGAGGGGCGCTGGCGAACCAATGATCCGTTCAGAATTGATTCAAAAGCTCACCGACGAAAATCCGGAACTGACCGTCCCGGAGGTGGAAAGGATCGTCGATCTTTTCTTCAAGGAAATCGTCGATCGACTGGCAACGGGTGGTCGCGTGGAATTGCGCGGCTTCGGCGCCTTCACGACCCGCGCGCGCGACGCACGCACGGGCCGCAACCCGCGCACCGGCGAACAGGTGCCGGTGTCCGCCAAGCGCGTGCCCTATTTCAAGCCGGGCAAGGAAATGCGCGAACGGCTGAACGCCACAGGCGAATCCGCAACCGACGCTTGACCTCGTCCTTCCCAACCTTCAGGGGAAGCAGGCCCTGAAGGTTTCGGGCGGACGTGGCGAAATCGGTAGACGCAGCGGACTTAAAATCCGCCTTCCCCTGGAATTGCGGGTTCAAGTCCCGCCGTCCGCACCAGGCTGAATTTTGGCGCTTTTCCTTCAGGCTAACGCGCCCCTGTGCGTCGCGGCCCGCGACACGCCATTCCGGCTGCCTTCCAACATGGCAGGCCGGATCGGAAATTCGCGCCTTTTTCTTGCGCAGGGCTGGAAATTCAGCGTCCTAGCCGCGATGATGCCGTCATGGCCGGCGCGATCAATCCCAATAGTTTCAGCGACTCCCTCGTCATCCTGGGGGCGGCGGGTCTTGTCATTCCCGGTTTCGCCCGTTTCCGCATCAGCCCGGTGATCGGGTTCATTCTGGTGGGCCTGGCGGTTGGGCCGGCCGGCCTGGGCGCGCTGGTCGGCCAATATCCGTGGCTCTACCATGTCACCATTTCCAACCGGGAAGCGATCGAGCCATTTGCCGAACTGGGCGTCATCCTGCTGCTTTTCTCGATCGGGCTGGAATTGAGCTTCCGCCGCCTGTGGTCAATGCGGACGCAGGTGTTCGGCGTGGGCGCGACCGAACTGATCGGCAGCGGCCTGCTGATCGCCGCGGGTCTCTATCTGTTGGGCCAACCGACCGCCGGCGCGATCGGGCTGGGCCTGGCGCTCGCGCTATCCTCCACCGCCGTGGTGCTGCCGATGGTCGGCACCCGAAGCGCCGTGGGCCGCGCGGCCTTCTCGATGCTGTTGTTCGAGGATCTGGCGCTCGTCCCCATCATCTTCATGCTGGGCGCGCTCGCGCCGTCCGTCGCCGCCGGACCTGAAGGCGCCTGGGGCGAAATGGCCAATACCCTGCTCAAGGGCGGGATCACGATCGCGATCATGCTGGTGCTGGGCCGCCTGTTCCTGCCGCATGTCTTCAGCCAGGCGGCGCGGACCAAAAGCCCGGAGGTCTTCCTCGCCGCCAGCCTGCTGGTGGTGATCGTCTCCAGCATGGCGACCTCCATCGCCGGCCTGTCACCGATCGTCGGCGCTCTGCTCGCCGGGCTGCTCATCGCCGAAACCGACTATCATGGCGAGGTCGAGGTGATGACCGCGCCCTTCAAGGGGCTGGCGCTCGGCGTCTTCCTGATCACCGTGGGCATGAGCCTCGACATCCGCGTCATCCTGGCCAATTGGGAAAGCCTGTTGCTGGCCGTCGTCGGCGTCGTCCTCGCCAAGACGCTCGTCACCGGCGCGCTTCTCTATATTTCCGGCGCGCGCAAGGGGGTGGCGCTGGAGGTCGGCGTGCTGATGTCCAGCCCGTCGGAAACGACCCTGATCGTGTTGTCGACCGCCGCGGCGGCCAACTTGATCCTGCCGTCGACCGCCGCCTTCTGGCAGATCGTGACCGCCATCGGCCTCACCATCACGCCGCTGCTTGCGCGGGTCGGCCATGATATCGCCCGCCGGCTCGAAATGGCGCTGGGCGAGGAGCGGATCGAAACCGAGCAGGAACAGACGGAGGCGGCCGCCGTCGTCATCGGTTTCGGCCGCGTCGGACGGATGGTGTGCGATCTGCTGCGCACCCATAATCAGCGCTTCATCGTCGTCGAATCCGATCCCGATGTCGTCGCGGAGGCGCGGCGGAGCGGCTATCCGATTCTGTTCGGCGACGTCGCCCGCGTGGAAATGCTCGACAAGCTGCGCCTCGGCCATGCTCGCGCGCTGATCCTGACGATGGACGATCCGGTGCTGTCGGTGCGCGTGACCCAGCGGGTGCGCGGATGGGTGCCCGACCTGCCGATCATCGCCCGCGCCCGCGACACGGATCATGCCGCGCAGCTCTACAAGGCCGGCGCGAGCGATGCGGTGCCCGAAACGCTGGAAAGCTCGCTGCAACTGGCGGAGACGGCGCTCGTGGACCTGGGCGTTGCGATGGGGCCGGTCATCGCCTCCATCCACCAGATGCGCGAAGATCTGCGGGTCGGCATCAAGGATGCGGCGCAGCTCCAGACCGCCCCCAAGCTGCGGCGCCTGCGCGCCGACGAGATCGGTTAGAGCGCGCTACCCGGGCAAGATGGACGAAGCCCATGAAGGCGGTGAGCGTATTTTCGCATCGGAGAGCGATCCTACGGAAGCGTTTGAGTTTGTTGAAGAAGCATATGACCCTGTGGCGCTCCTTGTAGAGCCTACAGTCGATTGGCGAAGCTGTGGATCCGCAACGGCAAGCCGATCGCATCGACGTCAGCTGAATACAGACAACGCCTAAGCCGTCAGCGCCTCGACCAGCGTCTTGACCTTCTTCTGTCGCCATTGCGGCAATGGCGCGATCAGCCAATAGGCGAGCAGGGTCGGGCTGGTGTCGCCCACCTGCCGCACCCGGCCCGCGGCAAGGTCCGCCTGCGCCAGCAGCAGCGGCACCCGCGCGCGGCCAAAGCCGCTCACCGCCGCCTCGATCGCCAGGCCCCCGTCGGCGACGCGGATCGTTGCGGGCCTGTCCCCGGCCGGGCAACCGGGCCAGTCGATGCGATGGTCGGGACCGCCCCCCGCCGCCTCCACCGTGACATAGGCGGCCTCGCCGATCTTGACGCCTTCATGCTCGCCCGCCCCGTCGGTCAGGCGCAGGGCGATATCCAGATTGGCCTCGGTGAAATCGAGCGCCTCGTCGGCGGCGATCAGCTGGAAGCTGAGATCGGGCTGACCGGCGGCATAGGCGGCGAGGCGCGGCTGGAGCCATTTCGCCGTGATGTCGCGCGGCGCGGCGATGGTCAACGCATGGCTCGACTGGCCCGCCTGCATCGCGCGGACCGCTTCCTCGAACTCCAGGAAACCGGCGCGCAGCGCGTCGAGGCCCGCCTCCGTCTCCGGCGTCAGTTCCAGCCCCTTGGGCGTGCGGCGGAACAGGACCACGCCCAGCATATCTTCCAGCGCGCGAATCTGTTGCCCCACGGCCGCCGGCGTCACCGCCAGTTCGTCAGCCGCGCGGGTGAAGGACAAATGCCGCGCCGCCGCGTCCAGCACGCGCAGGCCATTGAGCGGCAAATGGGTGCGCTTCATTCGGCCACCGCCGGCGCGATGAGGGCGAAATGGGGAATGGACACCTCGAACGTCTCGCCGCTGACGCCGATCATGCGATAGCTGCCCTGCATCGATCCGGTCGGCGTGTTGAGCGGGCAACCCGAAACATAGTCATAGCTTTTCCCCGGCTGCACCACCGGCTGTTCGCCCACCACGCCGTCGCCATCGACCCGGTGCTGCGCCCCGCGCCCGTCGGTGATGATCCAGTGGCGGGTCAGAAGCTGGACCGGCTGGTCGCCCAGATTCTCGATCCGGATATGATAGGCCCAGAACCAGCGGCCCCGGTCCGGCTCCGACTGTTCGGGCAGATATGTGACCGCCACATGCACGCCGATATCGCGCGTCGTCGCGTGGAAGGGGAAGAGCGCAAAGGTGGTCGTCATGGTTCAGAAATGCGCCCTTTCCCTGCTATCCGTCAACGGCCTATCGCGCGCAGCGCCTGGTCGAAATCGGCGATGACATCGTCCGCATCCTCCAGCCCGACATTGAGGCGCAGCATGTCCTCGGTGATGCCGACTTCCAGCCGGGCTTCTTCCGCCATGCCGAAATGGGTGGTGGAGGCGGGGTGGGTCATCAGCGAACGCGAATCGCCGATATTGTTGCTGATGTCGACCAGCTCCAGCGCGTTGAGCAGGCCATGCGCCTCCGCCCGACCGCCGCCGACATAGAGGGAGAAGATCGGCCCGGCCGCCTCCATCTGCCGCATCGCCAGCGCATGTTGCGGATGGCTTTCGAGGCCGGGATAGAGAATCCTGGGCAGACGGGTTTCGAGAAAATGCGCGACCTTCAGCGCATTCTCGCTCTGGCGGCGGATGCGCAGGTCCAGCGTCTCCAGCCCCTTGAGCACGACCCAGGCGTTGAAGGCGCTGAGCGTCGGGCCGGTGTTCCGGTGGAAGGGCAGCAGGACATTGTCGATCCAGTCGCGCGTGCCGCACACGGCCCCGGCGAGCACGCGGCCCTGCCCGTCCATCATCTTGGTCGCGCTATAGGCGACGACGTCGGCACCATACTCCATCGGCCGCTGGAGCGCGGGCGAGGCGAAGGCATTGTCGACGACGGTGGTGATGCCGCGCGCCTTGGCGATGGCGCAGACAGCGGCGATATCCACAACGTCCATGGTCGGATTGGCGGGGGTTTCGAAGAAGAAGACCTTGGTATTGGGCTGCACCGCCGCTTCCCACGCCGCGACATCGGCGCCGTCGATCGTGGTCGTCGCGATACCGAATTTGGGCAGCAGCGTGTCGACCAGCCAGCGGCAGGAACCGAAGGCCGCCTTGGCTGCCACGACATGGTCGCCGGCGGAAAGCTGGCACAGCAGAGCCGCCGTCATCGCCGCCATGCCGGTGGCGGTGGCGCGGCAGGCTTCGGCGCCTTCCAGTAGAGCGATGCGCTGTTCCAGCATCTCGACGGTCGGGTTCTGGAGGCGGCTATAGGTCATGCCGACCTGTTCGCCGGCGAAGCGCGCGGCGGCGTCCTCCGCCCGGTCGTAGCAATAGCCGCTGGTCAGGAACAAAGCCTCCGACGTCTCGCCATATTCGGTGCGGGCCGTGCCGCCCCGGACGGCCAGCGTCGCCGGCTTCCAGTTCCTGGTGATCTCAGGGTTCTGCCCGCTCTTCCGCTTCATATCGCCTTCCGCAATTCTACCCGCGGGGTGGCCCCGCCCAATATCTCGGCCATCTGGCTCCTGTCGCCATTACCGCCCGACAGGATTACCGCAACCTTCTTGCCGCGCATCGCCTCTTTTTCCTGAAGCAGCGCCGCCAGCGCAACCGCGCCCGCGCCTTCGGCCAGATTGTGCGTATCCTCCCAATAGATGCGGATCGCCTGCGCCACTTCATCATCGGTCACGGCGACGAAGCGGTCGGCGCGCGGCCCGAAATAATCGAGCGCGGCCTGGACCGGAGTGCAGACGGCGACGCCATCGGCAAAGGTGTAGGCGGTGGGGCTGGAGATGAGTCGCCCGGCTTCGAACGACCGCTTGGCCGCGTCGACATGGGCGGAGACGACGCCCACGATCTTCGTAGTCAGGCCCAGCGCATCGCGCGCCGCGATCGTGCCGCACAGGCCCGACCCGCAGCCTACGGGCACATAGACGCTGTCGAGGTCCGGCACCGCGTCGAACAGTTCAAGGCCATAGCTCGCCACACCGCGCACCAGTTCGCCATGATAGGCGGGGACCATGAACAGCCCCTGTTCCTGCGACAGGCGCAGCGCCTCCGCCTTGGCGCTGTCGAAATCATGGCCATGTTCGATGAGGGTGGCCCCGAAGGCGCGCATCGCCGCATTTTTCTCCAGCGCATTGCCATGGGGGACGACGATGGTCACGGACAGGCCCGCCGCCCTTGCCGCGCGCGCCTGCGCCTGGCCATGATTGCCGCGGGTGGCGGTGATGATGCCCTTCACATGCGGATGGGTCGCGCGCAGCCAGTCGATATAGGTGATCGCGCCGCGCACCTTGAACGCGCCGGTGGGGGTGTGATTCTCATGCTTCACCCACAGGTCGCAGCCGGTCCGCCCGGCCAGCAGCGGCCAGGCATATTGCGGGGTCGGCGGCAGCTGGGCATGGACCATGGCGGCGGCGGAACGAAGCGAGGCGAGCGAGAGATCGGTCATCCTGCCGCCCCTATCGACCGGGCGCAGCATAGGACAGGACCGATACGCCCGGATTGGACCGCTCAGGCCGCCTTGCGATCCGGGGCGGTCAGCAACGGATGGAGATGCTTTTCCTCCCACGCCATCCGGTCATGAAGGCCCTTTTGCAGGTCCAGCACCGCGCCGCGATAGCCGGTCCAGTCGGCGGCGATCCGCGCCGGGGTCCAGTCCTTCACATGGTCGCTGTAGCGCAGGAACAGCGCGACCATCGCCCGGCTATGTTCGCGCACGACCTGCGTCGCCTCCGGCGTCATCGGACGGCGGCGCAAATCCTGCACCATCGCCTCTTCCCGCCCCATATGCGCGCGGAACGCCTGCGAAAAGGCGATCCGGCGCCGGGCGACGTCCGGCATGTCCTTCGCGCAGGCCTTCGCCAGAAACTGCGCGAACTCCCGCATCAACAGGCGCAGACCGTCATGATCCCGCCTCACATCGTTCAACATATAGTGCGACCCCATTTTTCGATTAAATCGGCATGGGGCCGCAAAACTTAAATCTTTCCGCCGCTTGTGCGACGAACCGAGGGACGGTCAGAGCGCGGCCAGAACCGCGTCGCCCATCGCCACCGTGTTCATCGCGCCGCCAAGGTCCGGCGAGCGCGCGCCGCCCGCCAGCGCCTTCGCCACCGCCGCCTCGATCCGATCGGCCTGCTGCGGCAGGTTCAGCGAATAGCGCAGCATCATCGCCGCCGACAGGATCGTCGCCAGCGGATTGGCCTTGCCCTGCCCGGCAATGTCGGGCGCGGAGCCGTGGATCGGTTCATAAAGGCCCTGCCCGCTGCCGTTGAGCGTCGCCGACGCCAGCATGCCGATCGAGCCGACGCACATGCTCGCCTGATCCGAGAGGATGTCGCCGAACAGATTGCCGGTGACGATGACGTCGAACTGACCGGGATTGCGCACCAACTGCATCGCGGCATTGTCGACATACATATGGCTGAGCGCCACATCGGGATAGTCGGCCGACACTTCGATCACCACGTCGCGCCAGAGCTGGCTGGTTTCCAGCACATTGGCCTTGTCTACCGAGCAGAGCTTGCCGCGCCGGGCGCGGGCCGCCTGGAAACCGGAATGGGCGATGCGGCGCACCTCGGCTTCATTGTAGGACATGATGTCATAGCCTTCGCGCAGGCCGTCGACGGTGGTGCGGAAGCCCTTTTCGCCGAAATAGACGTCGCCATTGGTTTCGCGGACGATCAGCAGATCGATCGAGCCGGCGACTTCGGGCTTGAGCGCCGATTCATGCGCCAGTTCGGGGAAGACCCTGGCCGGGCGCAGGTTGGAGAAGAGGCCCAGTTCCTTGCGCAGGCCCAATATCGCCTGTTCGGGGCGCAGGTGGCGCTCCAGCGAGTCGCAGTCGGGATCGCCCACCGCGCCGAACAGGATCGCGTCGGCGCGCTTCGCGATGCCCAGCGTCTCGGGCGGCAGCGGATGGCCGACCGCCTTATAGGCCGCGCCGCCGACCAGGCCTTCCTCATAAATGAGGCCGTCGATCGCCAGCGCATCGAGCACGCGCTTCGCCTGTGCAACGATCTCGGGGCCGATACCATCTCCGGGGAACAGGGCGATCAACATGGCTGTCATTCCTTACTTGTCGTTCGGCCGCCCATATTTGAAAGAAAAGGGCGCATGGTTGGCGCAGGCCTTTGCAGAACGAACCCGCTTTAGGCAACCGCTCTTTTGAGCCGCTCCACCAGCCGCTCCCGCGCCGCCAGCACATCGGCGCGGCGGTCGGTCAGCACCGAACGTTCGAGGAAGAAGCCGGTCAGGCGCAATCCGTCCAAAATCTGGGACCAGTCGCCCATGCCGCCTTCAAGCAGGAAGGGCGGCAGCAGGAGGAGCCGGTTTTCATAGCCGACCGCCGCCGCCCGGCTGACGGCCGCCGCGCTGCGCGGGCTGACATAAGCAAGATCGCCGGGCTGCCCCAGCGCGGCGCAGCGGGTCAGGTCGAGGCCGAAGCCCATTTCGGCGAGCAGCAGCAGTTCGTAGCGGACCAGCGCCACCGCCCAGCCGCGTGCCGCCGGCGCGGCTTCCACCGCGTCGAGCAGCCCTTCCAGCGCCTGGTGCAGCGCCGGATAGGGCGTGCCCTCCGGCAGCGCGGCGGCGGTCAGCGCGCAGCTCCAGTCGATCGCGGCGGCGGGCAAGGGTTCGGCATGGAGCGGCGCGCGGCTGTGCGCCAGTTCGACGGTCAGCCCGGCCAGCTGTTCCTCGGTGCGGGCGCGAAATTCCGCCTTCACGACATTGCCCGGCAGCAGCACCGGCCGCATCGCCCGCGACCGCCCGCCGCGCACATAGCCGGGCGTCAGGCCATGGTCCGGCGTCAGCAGCCGCGCGATCGCGCCATGTTCGCCATGCGGACGCACGGCGCAAACGATCGCGGCGGTGGAGAAATGGGGCATGGTTCCTCTTTGTAGTGGCGGGCGGGGCCGGGACCAAGGGTCATAAGCGGGTCACAGCGCTGAAGTTCATACCGTCATTGGTCGTGCGAATTGGCCGATTCTCATGCCGATCGCGGTCGTGCCCCGGGTGATGGTGTAGTTCGACGGTAGCGAAGCTGACCGGACGCGCGCTCATCGATCAAGCGCAG